>JAYUSV010000241.1:0-2106 GCA_043755495.1 Synechococcales cyanobacterium | reverse complement strand
GGATTAATTTGGCGATACAGACGGGCAACGGCGGCGGCTAGCCGGGTTTTTCCTAAACCAACGGCATCAGCGCACACGGCTACGCCAAAATCTTGCATGATCTGGAGACATTGCTGTGCGCCTGATTTTTGATGTTCAAATAAAATTCCTTGGTTGGTGAGTTCTTCGAGGTCAGAGCTTTGTTCGATGCGAAACTGTTGGGGACGCTGTTGGGCAAGCCAGTAGAGGAAATCTTGGGGTTGACCATGTTGGCCACTCAGGATGATCTCGACGGCTTTTTTAAAGCCAGAAATTTCGGGGAATTCGGGTATTACTAGTGTGGGCTGAACAGTTGGGGGCTGGGGTGGTCGAATTACATAGATACCGGTGGGGGTTTTGACTACAAAGTTTTTAATGGCCTGGGGCGGATGATCGGGGGCAACGATAATATCAGCTTCGATCTGATTTGGGGTTTGACTGGTGATCGTGATATCAACCAGGTGATCGTCGCTAGCTTGGAGGCTGGTAACTTGATCGAGGTTGTCACCGATGATGGAGACGGCGTTGAGTCCCGGTGTAAGTACTTCGGGTGTGATGCTGTCGATTTGAGGTTGTTGGGTTTGGATGCGGCGCTGTTTTTCAGCGAGTACTTCCTTTAGAAAGTCTTGGTTAAGGTTGTAGGCAAAGTCTGGCTTCGTCCATTCTTCATCAAATTCTTGGATGAATTCTAAAATGCTCGATCGATCGCTTTTTGATACCCAGGAGCGAAGAAATAGGCAACGTTCAAAGTTATGGGAGTGGGCGGCAACAGTGAAGTTGTTGGAGCCTTCGTGTAGAGCATGATTATCTTTGCTGTCGCTGAAGATGCCGGTTTTACTGTGGTAGATGCCGCGTCCACCTTCCATTTTGACCAGTTTGATTTCTAGGAAGCCCAGGCGGATTAGTTCGGCTAAAATCTCGGTGCCAGAGAAGCTGCTTTCTTCTAGACCTGTCAAAAATTCTTGGAGGGTGCGCTGAATAAACTGGGTGGGGTTGCTGGTGTCGTAGAGCTGTTCGAGGGCGATGATGTCTTTTTCTTTGGTGAAGCCCCGCCAATCCATGAGTATCTGGATGCGGCCATCAGATTGTAGAAATTCTTGTAGGGGGTCTTCATAGAATTTGAGCAGCCCGCTATCAAAGTAGGCGGTGGCACGACGGTAGATGGTGCTGTGCTGGAGCAGTTGATTAATGACGGTTTGATATTCGGCTTGGTCTTCGGGTAGGTTGTAATGACCTTTGATATTTTCGATGCCCCGAAAGTTGTTGGAGAGTAGAGCTTTGTTTTTTACTCTGGCAATTTCGTTAATAAATTGGGTGATCAGGGAGATGGCACCAGTCCGCAAAATGGCAAAGGAGGGAATATCGCCAGGATTTTTGGGCGCGTAGGTGATGATGTAGCCGGTGCGCTCATCGATCCTAATTATTTTGTGGGTGGTGTCTTGGTTGCGAAACCCCAGAAGGCGAATGACGTTTTTGAGCAGGCTGTCGGCATCTTGGTGTTTGAAGACGAGCCAATATTGGTTATCAATGCCCCGGATGGGGGTGCCTTGTAGTTGGTAGTAAGGGCGCTGACTAGCAATGAGGTCTTGGATATCTTGTTCGCGCATGGGGTGCTGCTCTGTGTAAGGATCGATTCACTTACAGTTATTTATCCCCATTGGCATGAGCGATCGCACTATCAACATCCTACAATTCCAGATTGGTGATGGTAACGATGCCATTGAGAGTTGCATTGACTTCTAGCTTGTATCCGTCCAGTAATCCCATTCCAATTAGTACTCCAGAAGTTGCAGCATTTACTTCTACTGCCTTTCTAGAACCATCCCAAACCACTGTTCCAGTATAAACACGAAATTGAGAAATAGTACCATCGCCTAACGTGGCTTTTTGATAGCCCTGTGGGATAAGCTCTAGTTCTAATACTAGTTCAATTGGAAGAATTAAATCACCATTAAATCCGGTATCGACAACTGCATCAACAGCAATTTTTTGGCTTCGATTCCCAATAATTGCCAATTTAAGAACCGCTTCTCTCTGCTGATTGACTCGCCCAAACATCATAACTTAAGCTGGATATACAGAGTTGAA
>JAYUSV010000240.1:0-2107 GCA_043755495.1 Synechococcales cyanobacterium | reverse complement strand
CTCTGGTGGCAAAGCCATGCAGCAAATTCACCTCGCCGACCTATTGGCTTCAGCCAGCGATCGAGGAGCCATCGGCAGCTTATCGGTCAGCGTTGACTATGGGCTAACAGCCAACTCCCCAGGACTCCATATTTCTCACTTACTTTCTGGCGCACCTTTAAACTTTCAGCTTCAGCCAAACCAACACCAAGAGCTGCAAAACGGCAATCGCCAAAATATTTTGGCAGCCAAAGAAGCCGCCTTATTTCAGTGCCAAATTAAAGATCGATCAGGCAACTTAAAATCGATCGCCGCCATTGATGACGATCCGCAAAAAGTTTTTTGGTGGCTATGGCGCTGCCTGCCGATCGCCGCTTGCCAGCTCATGGGCGACGATCAGTTACTGCTAATGCCCGCCGAAACCCGCATACCCGATGCCTCTATTTGGAGCCACGCCAGCCTTACTAGCGCCATGGCCGGAGCCTTAACCGGCTTAGATTTAACTATGGCCGATATTCAGCGCTGGCCAAATAATCAAGAGCCATCCCGCGCTTACCTAGCTACATTTAGCTTTACCCCCATTCAAGAACTAATTAAAGCCAGCCGCAAAATGCGCGACTTTTGGGCGGGTTCTTGGATTTTGCACTATCTTTGTGCCCAAGTCTGTCAGCAGCTTGCCCAACAATATGGCCCAGATAGCCTGATTTATCCCAGCTTATTTCAGCAGCCCCTCATTGATAGCTGGCTGCTCCAGAAATGGCCAGACTTTGCGCCTTGGGTCGATGCGCCTCCAAGCCATCAGCTACTAACCGCTGGTTTCCCCAACATTATCGTGATGCTGTTGCCCGAAGCCAAGGTCGCGGCAGCTATGCAATCTGCCGAGCAAATCCTCAAAGCCGAATGGCTAAAAGTTAGTGATTTGGCCTTTGAAGAACTCCAAAGTCGGCGCTGGATGCCCGGTTTAACCAAAGATCACCCTACTTGGCATGGTTGGCTGAAAAACCAGTGGCAGACCTATTGGAGTGCCGCACCGGTCGGCGATCGACAGCAACCGCTTACCAGCATCGAAACTCATCGTGACGATGGCCAAATCACTTGGCGAGATGCCCAAAATCGCACATTTCAACTCCAAAAAAAAGAACAGCTATTCACAGCCCAAGAAGCTGAGTTTATTAGCAAAGCGGCCAACGTTGGATCTTGGTGGCCTTACATATTTGAGCGCACCAGAGCCGGTGTTACCGCTGCTAAGAATGCCCGAACTTGGCAGTTGCCCACCGCGTTTGATAATCGTTCTACTATTTCTGGCCTGGGTTCGATCGTTCATCCATATCCAGTTAAACACCAGGTAACAGCTTTAGAGGCCGCTGCTCTGTGGCAAAGAGATGTGGGCTTTTTTGATGGGCGAGAACAGCTCAATGCTGCTGAGGTAGTTAAGCGGGTGTTGCACAAGGTCATACCGCAGCTAATACCAACTTTAGAGCAAAACGAAATTGAGACTAGTTACCCTGACCTCACGGCGGGGGCGATCGGCTATCTTAAAGTCAATCCACTGGCGATCAGTAATTTTCAGCAAGCTTGTAATGCCATGATCAACAGGCTAAAAGAGCATGACTTGGAGGTCGATCTACCAAAAAATTGCGGTATTCCTTGGGTGAAAAAAAATTCAGATCTGAGCAAAAAAGAATATCATCCCCGCTTGCTCAGCCCCGGCTGGTTGGTAGAAGAAATTAGCTTCCCGGAGGCAGGTGATCGTGCCCTGCAACTGCGTCAAGAAATGCGAAAAGAGCTACAGGTGGTGATCGATCGCTATTATCCTCAAAATAATCCTACAGATTGGTATGTATTAGCTGCTGGTGATGGGGATAGCTTAAGTCAATGGCTAAAGGGTAATAAGCTCAAAAATTATCGGGACTATGTACCTGATAGTCTGGTTGCCAGCGTTAGCCAAGATACCGAATTAGCCACAGCTTTTCACAAGTTTTTAGATGAAAAAAAACGGATGGGACCATCGACTCATAATGCCCTTAGTCGAGCGCTGCTAGATTTTTCTAATCAGCTTGCACCATATCTTACCGAGCAGCGCTACGCTGGCCGTCTGATTTATAGCGGTGGTGACGATGTGCTGGCC
>JAYUSV010000239.1:0-20463 GCA_043755495.1 Synechococcales cyanobacterium | reverse complement strand
ATTAATGCCCGATCGACGTGTAAAAGTCCCGCCGTGATCTAACCAATGCAACAGCCGCGAACCATTGCCACCAATATATACCGAAGGAGTTTTGCCCTCTGTATACTTACCCTCGGCAGTCAAAGTCCCTAAAATCAGCCCCACATAGTAATAGATCCCCGCAGTGCCGATCGCCATCAAACGAATCAAACCCTGAAAATCCTTATCATCTTCCAGCTCAGGTCGATCGTCCTTCAACCACCGCTCACTTTCATGCCGCAACAGCGAATCGATCTTAGCCTTGAACTTATCTTCAGCCAAATCTGACCACTCTTCAGTCGGACGCTTAAACCACCGCGCAATCAGCACCGGGCGCTGCTCCAAAAACTGCGACAGCAAATGCCGACCAGCCAACTGAATCGAACATTGGTGAATTAGGTTATTACCCTGCCAAATCGAAATATCCGAAGTCCCACCGCCCAAATCGATACAGGCACTGCGCACCAAGTTACAGTCTTCTTTGTCAGCAAAGTACTGTGCCAAAGCCAAACTCTCGGTGCGGAAAGACTTTTCCCCCGGTTCTGGGCACACATGCTTCAGACCAGTACGCTTCTGCAATTCTTCCGTTAAATCTCGCCAAGTTTTAGCATAAGCATTAATATCCGCCCGCGAAAAAGCCGAAGGATAAGATACTGACCACTGAATCTCACCAATTCCCGCCTTGGCTGCCAAAGCACTAACCATTAAGCCCAAATGCTCTAAAAATAACCGGTTCAGCTTACCGGGGTCTTTCCATTTCAAGTCTGTCTCAATATGATTAGACTCTGGATGGAAGTTAATTCGATCGGGCACATAAATCCGGCCATCGTACAGCACCTTTTTCTTTTCATTGCCTGTTGCTCCCAAACGGGTCAGCACGCTTGCTAAAGGCAACGGCTTGTCAGCCGGTACAAAAACCTCGGGAATAAAGCTTTCAAACAACACCGGCTGACGAGTTTCTACGTTAGCCGCTGTAATTTTTAAGTGTAAATTTTCTAGTTGTAGTGGCTCAACTTTACCCTTGCGATTGACATACACATTGGTAAAAGAAGTCCCAAAATCTACACCCACAGTCCAGGTATCAGAAAGCTTCTGTTCGATCGGCGTTTTCAGCAGAATAAAGCCTATCGGGTAGCCTCGCCGCTGGCAATTAATGTGAGTCGGAAAAGCACTCAGGCGGGTAATTATATAGTCGCCATTGCGATCGTTGTAAGTGTGTGGCTCTTGGGCATCGCCAAAGCTTACTTTAAAAGTATCGTTAGCATCAAAGTAAAAAGCATAGTAGTCTTGCCAGTTCGGAATCTTCAGGTTTGGCCACAGCTCTAGTACTGGAACGTCTTCGATCGAATTCTGCTCATTTAAAGTATATTCTCGCACCAACTGATATTCTTCTGGTCGGCCATTAGCAGCATTCATCCCAGCCAGCGGCAAGTTCAACACCACCCGCACCATAGAGCCATTCTGCATAAAGCGTACCCGCCCCATCAAGTCTTCTGGGGTGAAATACTCCAGCAGCAGTGGGTTAAACGGCAACAGCGGCGTAATTTTGTTGTTATTAAATAGCAATGGCTGATTGGACTGTACCGGGAAACCACCGGGCAGCGCGTCATCTACATCAATAAACGTCAGTTCCGACAAAAACAAATCCCGAGGCTCAATGCACCTTACATCATCCCAGCCCGCAATCCGCCCTGCTCGCAGGTCTTCAATATTTAACGAAGCCAGCGTTTTGTCTTTATGTACCCGAATATTTTGCGGCGCAACGCCCCACACTGCCGCTACTTCTGGATCAATCAAGATCAACGGCTTAGCTGGAGTTTTGCTAGTACTGTTCACCACCTTTACATAAGAATCACCAGAGCCAATTTCCTTCAGCTTAATCGGGCGATTTAGACCCTTCAGCACCCCGCGATTTAGCGCCACTCCAAAGTACTGCGGTGAATCTTGATCAAAAATATCGGCATCGGCAGCACTGCGCCCCATGCTGGTTTGGAAGTTGCCCAACAAACCCACCACATTATTCACAGTCTGGGGATGACCACCATATTCTGGGTTGTTAGTCTCCCGCAGCAAATTACTCAACCAACCCCCAAACAAAGGCTTTTCTTCGTCACTCAAATAAGGCTGGGGAAACA
Source organism: Synechococcales cyanobacterium (assembly GCA_043755495.1). Taxonomy (GTDB): domain Bacteria; phylum Cyanobacteriota; class Cyanobacteriia; order Cyanobacteriales; family Chamaesiphonaceae; genus JAAFHZ01. The sequence goes on along the minus strand of JAYUSV010000239.1, from coordinate 18,310 downwards.
TCAGCTTCCGATCGTCCTGATTCCACCAGGGCAAGCCGCTCCAAATTCCCTCGGGAGCCGGTACCACGATCGTAGTAGGGCTAGTCATTCCCACCGGTTCACCATTCCAAGTCCAGATATATATTTCTTGCCAAGCTTCTTTATGATCAATTTTGTACAAACTCTTTTCGCTGTTCGGTTTGAGCTGCCATAGAGCTTCCGCAAAAGGATGTCGGCGGCGCACTTCGTCAATATCTATCCGCTGCACCACCAGCGGAAAGTTACGGATCTTCGCAAAGGCGATCGCCGCCAACATGCCCTGCCACTGGCCGATCGCATCTTGGCGGAGCGGGTGGACATTATTAAAAATCGGAATTTCTAAAGTCATGGGCAAAGCCCACATGTTCGGCACCGAGTTAATCCGCTTATTTTCACCCGGTGCGGCGTAATCTAGACTTTTAGCCACATCCTCAAAAGCGGCCTTTGGATAAACTTTCCACTCACCACCTTTTTCGGGCAACTGCACAGATGAGTCATCGGGTTTGAGCTTGGGTAAAATCGGAACAGTCATGGGATTACACCTAATCTATAAAAAGAACAACAGCAAACTACTTAAATGTTGGTATTGAGGTACAGAGAAGTGGCTAAACCCACCCCACCACGCCGATTATCAGTACTTTTTTGGCGGCGTAGCTCTTCCTTAATCCAAGGAATACCATCTTGCCTTTGCTTTGATTTGGGATCGCGGGGATCATCAATTACCAACTCGCTTAGTTTTTCCTTAGTGCTAAACATTTGATGATTGAAAAAGCGGATCTGATCGGTATCACACTGATGGACATCCCGCAGCCAGCGCAGGTAATCTGCCGACCAACTATTAATGATTTTGATCTCATTTTGCTGAGCATCGGCATCTAACCGAAACATAGGGTCTTTGGCATCGTAGAAAGGCTTCGCCCAAGGCGGCAGATTTCCGGGACTAGTGCGGATCGCCTCCAGCTCACCTTGAATATCACTCAACCACAAATAGGCTGTGCGAGCCGCATTTACCAAACCACGTCGCACCACAGCACCGTCCGGCAAATCATCCCAATTCAAAACCCCACCACTAGCTCGCGCCACCAGCATTAAGGCATCTTGACGATCTTGAAGCAAAAAATCTCTGGCTGCCAGCGCTGCATATAGTTCAATAAAGTGCGGACGATTTGATTGGGTCTTTTTACCCACACTAAATTCTACCTTGGCCGTATCTTCATTTCCTAGCAAGTAAACAGTATCAAACAGTGTGCTGGCTTGGGTTATATAGTACCGAAGCGCTGCTTCGGTATTCAGCAAGAATTGGTCTGCGGAAGCATAAATACCATTGGTATTAGCTCCCGGCGGCACCGTAAAACTGAAATAAGGCAGTAAAAACAGACCCCCCAAACGCACCGACTTCCGAATACCTTCTTTTTCAAACTTGTTACTAAGCAACCGGGCAATCGTCGGAATCCCCGAAGCCCCAGTCCCACCAAAAATTGAGCCGCACAGCAGCACCCGAGGATTATTACCGCCACCAGTAGCGTTCTTGATTTCCTGAATAATACTGCCCCAAGGAGCTTTATCGAGCTGATCGAGGTTAATTTGGCTCATTACCGCTGCCCCGATCGAAGGCCGTCCCCGAAAACCTTCATCTAAAGACTGCACCCGTTCTTCAGGGCTATATAGCACATCAAAAAAGTTAGCTAAGCTGGGGTTATCGCTGCGAATGCTGTTGTACTGAAAAAAGCTGGCTAACTCCCGGTTAAAAGGCTGATCGGCAAAAGGCGACCACAAATCGTAAGACTTAATCGGGGTCTGCATCCAAGGTACATTCACCTGTCGCTGGTCGCCGCCCATCAGCCGTTGGCATTGCTGATAGGTATTCAAGCTACGTCTGGCGCGCTCCATGCTGCCATTGGCCTCATCGGGGTCTACAAACAGCACCTCGATCGACTGTTCGTTGTAAAGACCCGCCGCCGCTAACTGAGTAATTGCCTCGAAGCATTTAGCTCCAGAGCCACCAATACAAATTACAAATAACTTATTGGACATGAAAGATGTATTCCCTTGCGAACTTAAAACAAACTTTAGCGACCAAACAACCTGGCACCGGGTGGTAAATCTCGGGCATTACCCGGTGTGGTAGTAGCTGTGGTCAACCAATACAAGAACAGAATATCTAGACTAAACAAAGCCACCAAAGACAAAGTCGCCACATCGCTACCAAATTTATCACCCAGAACTGCTTTTCGTGACCAAACAGTGGCTCCAACCACGGCTAAAATCGGTACCAAACTTAAAATCCACCAGGCGATCGATCTGGCCTTGCGCACTGACATCGCACCGGGTGGAGACATCGTGTTCCACACCACCCAGGCCAAAGCCACAAAAATGGCGCAGCCAAACACCAAGCTAGCCTGGGGATAATAACCATTCGGCAACCACTTCTCTACAGTTACATCGGTCAAACGAATAATTTGACTCTGGTATAGTGCGGGTTGCACCACAAACATCAGCAACAATCCCATGATCGGGAAAACAAAGAGACGGATAATTTCAACAGTGGTTATGATCATTCTAGTTAGTATTTTAGTAAAAATTGCTTATCTCAATAATTAAAATGCCGTATCAAATGGCCAAATGAGAAAAAATTTAGAGAAACAAAACTCTCAGACACTATAATCTATCATAATCGTACAGTTAACCTCAAATATGCTGCCCATCACCAGCCGCTTCTTTGCTCCTCATTTTTTAATTTTGACAATTGTAGCAGTTGTCCTCAACGGCTGTAAGCCGGTTGGGCAAGAAGCAGTAGGAGTAGTCGAAGGCAAAAATGTCAGTGGCAAACAAATAGGTTTACCCTGCCAACTAGCTGCCAAAACTGAGAGCGGGGCTGGGAGCAAGTATCTGATCAGTTTTGCGATCGATGGCTCGGCTTCGATGGCTGGCTTTGTGAAAAACAGCAGCACCCGTTACGGCAAAGTCCTAGAAATATTAGACAACATCAGCCTGGTGAACCCTGGGCAAGTAGAGTACCTGCGCTTTGATGAAACCGTCAAAAAACTCGATCGAGCAGGCTTTCAACAGTCCAAAACCTCGGCATTCTACACCGGTAAAACCAACAAAATTGCCGATGTGTTAGAGCCTAGCGCTCCCAAAACCGAAAAGCTGGTCATGATTGTGACCGACTTACAGCAAGATGACGGAGACACCAAGCAGGCTACCAAAAAGCTAGTAGACAACTACCTCAAGATCCCCGGCTATGGAGTAGCCATCTGGGGCTTTAAAAGCGAGTTCGACGGCTCGATTTACCCCCCCAACAGCACGGCACCCTATTCTTACCAAGCCACAACGCTAGCTAAAGGCCATCCCTTTTATATTTTGATGGTTGGTAAAGTCGAGCACTTAAATGATTTCACCAAACAAATGCGTACCCAGGGCAGCAGTATCCTTAGCGATAACACTCAACAGTTTTCGCTGCTTAGCTCTGATAGCCTCACCGAAGATGTCGCCTATCTTAAGTCTGAGACCAAGGCCATGCCCAGTGGTTTTTCGGCTCCTTCCTCACTGCTGTTGAATGGAGTAGCTCTCAAAGACGGTGGACAGCCGATCGGAATGCTAGAAATGGGCGGGCGAGCTGAAAAGAGTAAGCTAGAATATTCCCTGAGCACCAAGATATCTGCTGATCAAGGCAGCTCTTGGATCACCCAGGCTACTACTACGGTGAAAAAGCTCGATGACACCCAAGCTAGTTTTGTGGTAGATCCCATCATCAAAGCAGTCGATTTTGAGGCCAAACATACGATGAAAGACCAAGGCATTGATGTGAGCATTGAGATCAATCCAGATGGCTTTAAAAATGGCCTTTACTATGCCACAACTGATGTGCAAGTAGTGGCATTAAAGACTCCTGGCCAATGGGATAGCTGGCACGACGGCAACGGCCAAAATAATGGGGCAAAAACCGCCGGGCTAAAAGAGTTTTTAGACAGCTTAGCCGTGGGAGTCTCCACTCTCACCAAAGCTAAGCCAGTGACGATTGCTCGTGTCTGTCATGGCATTCAAAAAAATTAATTAAATCATCTAGAAATGGCAATAGTTTGGTGCTGTTTGTGTATTTTCCTTGATACCAAAATGAAACAAATCAGCAATGATAAATTTCTGAAGTACGACTTAATCTTGGTGGCAAAGTGTTTATGAAGTTTGACTTCTACAGAAAGCTCCTGTTTGTATCATAAATAACACTATATTCAATAATTCGACTCAAAATTCGATGCAAATCATCGACGAAGTGCAAATATTCCTTTACACTAGATAGACCTGTATTTGTCAATGCTATTTTTTTAGGCTTTGAGCTTCTTACCCGATCCAAATTGATATTAGCTATGTGGAGAGATTAAAGTGGAAAGATGCCTAGTATGCTCTCATGAGTTTACTCGTGACGGCAATCGTTGCCCCAGATGCCAGTGGCCGATCGGCTTTGGCTCAGTTACTCGGGATCCCCGCACCGATGCTGACGTGGTTAATTGGGCAGCAATGATGTACAAAAAGCTCCTCAAACTTTATGAGCAACAGCAAGTAGTCACCGGTGTTCCGCCCGCAGCACCTCAACCAGAGTTCAGCAGTTCAGATATCACTGTTTTAGAAGCCAGAGTGCAGCAGTTAACCACCGAATTACACACCTTTAATGGTGCTTATATTCAAGAACGCCATCGCTACAATCGCAAAATTGATGAATTGACAAAAGAAGTTGAATTCTGCAAGGATATCATCCAAACAAACCAAGAATCAGTGGAGAAAATAGCTAATTTAGAAAGACAATATCAAGAAATTAGTCAGCGTCTCGTAGCCCATCTTGTTCCGCCATTATCTCAGTCCGTATTTTTACCCTCAGCAGCTATCAGAGATGAACCATTGCAGCCCGAGCCAGTCCGTTCTCAGCCAACTTATTTACCAGTATTTGAAAGTATTCCAGAACAGCTTCAACTACCCGAAATTAAAATCCCGCTCTCCCCGGCAGAGCGGGATTTGTTAGATTCTTATAATCGCTCCCCAGACATTGCTGAACATATTCGCAAAGATGCCACCGACGTCTCGATCGATCTAGATGCTCTAAACCGTTTGCGAGATGGAAATACTAGTCAAATCACTTTTGTAGCCGATCGAAAGGGAAATTTTTTGGTGGTGCGCCTAGGTGGGTATCAATATTTAGTCCCCAACAAAAAGCGCCCGATTAATTCCCTCATTCACAAAACTGTCAAGTCTATTTACACCTGCGAAGGCTACCACGAAAACTATGAGCAATTCACCTTGGTACGACCAGCTTTGTTGGAAGAACTTGCCAGTGACCGCTGGCAGCTCGGCCAAAAGGGTGTTTTGAAATTCAAGTGATCCAAACAAAGGAAGGACTATTTGAATAGTCCTTCCTTTGTTTGAACGATCTTAAAACTAGGCTGTAACAGAAGCATTAGCAGGGCGAATTACTGCACCGTTATCATCTACGATCACCCGGTCAATCTTGGCACCCAAACTTCGCAGCTTAGATTCAATATTTTCGTAGCCGCGATCCAAATGGTGCAAACCTTCTACGGTAGTCATGCCATCAGCAAATAAGCCAGCTACCACCAACGCCGCCGAAGCCCGTAGGTCGGTCGCCATCACTTTGGCACCAGAGAGCTTTTGTACACCCTGGATAATTGCATTGTTGCCTTTAACTTGAATATTGGCTCCCATGCGTTGCAGCTCAGCCACATGCTGGAGACGGTTTTCAAATACGGTTTCGGTAATCACACTATTACCATTAGCGATCGCCAATAGCGCCATAAACTGCGCCTGCATATCGGTAGGAAACGCTGGGTAAGGTAGAGTTTCGATATTTACCGCCTTCAGCTCCTTCGGTGGTAACACCCGCATCCGAGGGCCATCAATTACTACTTCAACTCCGATTTCAGCCAACTTAGCAGTTGCAGCAGACAAGTGCATAGGAATGACTGGAAACAGACTGATTTCTGAACGCATCATCGCCCCGGCCACCAAGAAAGTCGCGGCTTCAATCCGATCAGGAATCACGTCATATTCAGTATCGTGCAGCTTATCTACACCCTGAATCACAATCCGCTCAGTGCCCGCACCAGCAATTTTGGCACCCATCGAAATACAGAAATTAGCCAAATCTACTACTTCCGGCTCTTTGGCAGCATTGTCTAAAATAGTCTCGCCTTCAGCCAAAGTCGCCGCCATCATCAGCGTCTCGGTTGCGCCCACGCTGGGGTAATCTAAATAAATTTTGGTGCCTTGTAGCCGACCATTGGGGCTAGTAGCCTTCGCATGAACTTCACCATGCTTAATTTCTACGGTGGCACCCAAGGCTCGCAAGCCACGGATATGTAATTCTACTGGTCGATCGCCGATCGAGCAGCCACCAGGTAAGGGCACTTGGGCTTCACCTTGACGCGCCAAGATTGGGCCAACGGCAAAGAAAGCAGCGCGCAGCTTAGAAACCAATTCGTAGGGAGCACTGTGGCCAGTCACATTGCTAGCATCAAAGTCGATCGAGCTACCATTGCGATTCACCTTGATCCCCAAAGCCTCCACGATTTGGCACATTTTGCCTACATCGGCCAAAGCAGGAATATTGTTGATCCGACAGGTACCAGAACAGAGAACAGTGCCAGCCATCAACACCAAAGCAGAGTTCTTGGCTCCACTGATTTTGACTTCCCCGGAGAGGGGGTGTTGTCCCCAGATGTGCAGAACAGATGTCTCGGTATTGGTGATAGCAGGAGCGGAAGTTAAGCTAGTAATGAGTTGATCCTCCGGGATGAGCAGTAGAAGTATGTGGATGCATGTGATTTGAAAGGTATTCTACAAGAAAGTAGGATAAATTTGCAAAAGTTTATTAATAATTTAAGAATTTTTGGTCTCAAACATACTTTGGCAAGTTTAATCAATTAGATATGATCTATAACTTATACTTTTGTATCCTTCGTCACATTACAGTTCTGGACATATTGTGCCCAAGTCTTCAATAAAAAAACATTGTGTCTATGTTTTTCACAAAGAATATTGATTGACACCATCAATCACCGCATTCTTTTAGGGGTACCCATGATAAAGATGCCCAGGCATAGAATTTATAAAATTTCGCGACCTAAGTACGGCTGCAAAACGGTGGGAATGCGAATGGCGCGATCGGGTTGTTGGTAATTTTCGATAATTGCCGCCATGGTGCGGCCAACTGCCAAACCAGAACCATTCAGGGTATGGATAAATTGGGTACCTTTTTTGCCGGTTTCTCGGAATCTTAGATCGGCGCGGCGAGCTTGGAAATCGTAAAAATTAGAGCAACTGGAAATCTCCCGATACTTGCCAGCCGACGGCAACCAGACTTCCAGGTCATAACATTTGGCTGCATTGGCTCCTAAATCACCAGTACAGAGTTCCATGGTGCGATAGGGCAGTTGCAGAGCTTCTAAAATCGCCTCGGCATCTTTGACCAGCTTTTGGTGTTCGTCTTCTGAGGTGTCGGGATGCACGAACTTGACTAGCTCAATTTTGTTGAACTGGTGCAACCGAATCAACCCCCGCGTATCTCGGCCAGCACTTCCCGCTTCTCTCCGAAAACAGGGGGTATAAGCACAGTGCCAAATGGGGAGATGACTGCTGTCTAATATTTCACCGCGATATAAGTTGGTGACGGGCACCTCAGCGGTAGGGATCAACCACAGATCATCTTCGGCACAGCGAAAGCTTTCTTCGGCAAACTTGGGCAGTTGACCAGTAGCGGTTAAAGAAGCGCTGTTTACTAATGCTGGGGGACTGACTTCGATGTAGCCCGCTTTAGTCTGTCGATCGAGCATAAAACTAATCAATGCTCGTTCTAGAGCAGCACCAGCCCCAAATAAAGTCACAAAGCGACTTTGAGCAATTTTAGCGCTGCGCTCAAAGTTTAAAATGCCAGTTTTTTCGCCGATTTCCCAATGGGGCAGCAGCTCAGCGCTACTAGCCGGAATGTATTCATCGCCCCAGCGACGCACTTCCACGTTTTGTTCTTCACTAGCTCCGTCGGGGGTGCTGGGACTGGGGAGGTTGGGGATTTGCAGTAATAAGTTATGGATCTGCTGTTGAATTTCCTTTTCTTGGGGTTCTAGTTCGCTGAGCTGCTGTTTAAACTGGGTGCCCTGCTCTTTCAGCGCCAAAATTTCGGGGCTGTTGGGGGCAATTTTGGCCTGCATTTTTTCGCCGACGGTTTTGCCGATTTCGTTGCTGCGGGCTTGCAGTTCGCTGCGGGTGGCTTCGATCGCCTTTTGCTGGATGTCTAGCTCGACGATCGGCTGCAAACTGAAGTCGCCTTTGCGCCGATCGAGCTGCGCCTGCATGGCAGTAGGATTTTCTCTAATTTTTTTGATATCTAGCACGCCTAATTTCCTTCACTGAAAGTTCCTGCTTGGGCTATATCCTAGCCCGACTTTGGGATCTATGGGATAATCTGGCCATTAATAAATGATGCCGGGGAACTGGTGGTGGTATGTAGTTTAAAGTTATTGTTCCCCACAAGTTCCTCATATTATTTTATTAGCATACGAGTAATATGTGTGGTTGAGCTGTAGAGCATCTAGAGATAAAACTACTCCTTCGCTACCCATGAAACATCTATAAATTACTTATGAATTACCAAGATTTCCAAGTGCCATTCCACAAAAATATTTCACTCAAAAAAGACTATGACCCTAGCTTACTTCCAAATGATTTTGGTAAAGAATCAGCCAAAGTTAAATTGCAAGAAGGAATAGAATATTTATCTAAACTACAGAATGTTCTCTACGCCCAAAATACTTATGGAGTACTCATTATTTTTCAAGCTATGGATGCAGCCGGTAAAGATAGTACTATTAAGCATGTCATGTCTGGAGTAAATCCCCAAGGTTGCCAAGTATATAATTTCAAAACACCCACCGATGAAGATTTAGATCATGATTATTTATGGCGTTATTCCCGTTGCACACCAGAACGAGGCAGAATTGGCATTTTCAATCGGTCATATTATGAGGAGGTTTTAATTACCCGAGTTCACCCCGAAATACTAGCACGTCAACAGTTACCAAATATCCCCAAAAAGGAAAAATTGTGGGAACAACGCTTTGAAGAAATAAACCAATTCGAGAAGTACCTAAATAATAACGGTGTGATCGTTCTAAAATTCTTTCTTAATATTAGTAAATCAGAGCAAAAGAAACGTTTCTTCGATAGAATTAATACTCCAGAAAAAAATTGGAAATTTACTATGAGTGATATTGAAGAACGGCAATATTGGAATGACTATCAAGCTGTTTATGAAGATGTTTTCAACAAAACCAGCACTGATGTTGCTCCTTGGTATATTATTCCTGCCAATCATAAGTGGTATACCCGTTTAGTAGTAGGAGAAATCATCAACCAAAGATTGTCAGAGCTAAATTTGGCATATCCCGGCGTTAGCCAAGAACACCAAGCCTTGCTGAAAACTGCCCGCATGACTCTAGAATCTGAAATAGATGAATAAAATGTGAAAACGAGCTTCGTTGAACTTAGATGATACGATCGACTCCGACCCACTCGACCCTAAAACACTCAGCGCAGACTCATGAGCAAAGCAGAAAAATTTAATTACACCTCCCCTAGCGGCTTCGACATTGAATTTTTGCCCGGAGAAAAGCGCCTAGAGCAACACTTTCTAAACACCATGCGGCGGGTCTTTGAGCTATATGGCTTTACCCCGATCGAAACCCCCGCAGTAGAGCGACTAGAAGTCTTACAGGCCAAAGGTCAACAGGGCGACAACATCATCTACGGCATCTCGCCCCTAGTGGCCAACGCCGAAACCGGCGAAGCAGACAGAGCACTGAAATTTGACCAAACCGTTCCTCTGGCCGCCTATATTGCCCGTCACCTCAACGACTTGATCTTCCCTTTTGCCCGCTACCAAATGGACATGGTTTTCCGGGGAGAACGCGCTAAAGCCGGACGATACCGCCAGTTTCGCCAGTGCGACATCGATATTGTGGGGCGCGGCAAACTCGATTTGCTCTACGATGCCCAAATGCCCGCGATTATTGCCGAAATTTTTACTCAGCTAAACATCGGCAAATTTCAGATCAGAATCAACAACCGCAAAATTCTTATTGGCTTTTTTACGGCCGTAGGCATTGCCCCGGAACTAGCCAAAACCTGTATTAATATTGTTGATGAACTAGATAAAATCGGTGTAGCTAAAGTGCAAGCTGAACTAGAAAAAATTGGTGCAACTCCCAGCCAGGCTCAACAAATTATTAATTTCACTCAGATCCAAGGCAGCCCCGACGAAATTCTTACCAAGCTACAGGAGATGTTTCCAGCAGCCAGCGAATTTCAAATCGGCGTAGCGGAGTTAACTGCGGTAATTGCTGGAGTGCGCTCATTAGGAGTCGCGGAAAGCAACTTCTGCATCGACCTTTCGATCGCCCGAGGACTAGGCTATTATACCGGTACCGTCTATGAAACAACTCTATTGGGCTACGAAAGCTTGGGCAGCATTTGTTCTGGTGGGCGCTATGCCGAACTAGTCGGCCTATTTGCTGGAGAAGAAATGCCAGGAGTAGGAATTTCGATCGGTCTCACCCGTCTGATTAAAAACCTTCTGAAAGAAAAAATTATCACTGCCCTCCACCAATCCCCTGCCCAGGTGATGGTGCTGAATCTAGATAACCAACTGATGCCCAGCTACCTCAACCTTGCCCAACAACTGCGCCAAGCAGGCATTGCCACTATCAACAACTTTGAAACCAGCAAAATGGGCGACCAACTCAAAAAAGCTGAAAAGCTAGGAATTCAGATCGCCATTATCCAAGGATCGATCGAACAGGCCGAAAGCCGCTGCCAAATCAAGCTACTAGCCACTCGTCAGCAACAAGATGTCTCGATAACTGAACTGGCAGCAACAGTCAAGGGTCTATTGGGTAAATTAGATTAACTCAGTCGCCTGCCTCTACCATGTTCAATGTCTTCGCGCCAATTCTCATTGCCCAAACCACCCCGGAAATAGAACCACCTCCATCGCAATATATTATTCAAAAACAACCAGTTCGATCGCTCCCTGGCAAGCTAGACAAGATCCCGGTATTTAACAGCAACAGTCCAGAAGTAGTTAAAGCCCCCGGAATTTTACTATCTACTTTTTCTCCTCAAGGTAAAAGTAATAGCAGTTCACATTTAAACTACACCTTCAATGGACGCTTTGATATTTTCACCCACCATATTGCTCGCCCACCGGTAGATCCAGTCATTGCTAAGCGCCAGATGAATCTGGGCATCATTGCCTACAATCCTGGCAAAAAGCCAGTAAAACTAGAAGTGATTCAATCGCTAAGCTATACCAGTAAAGACGATGCCGCTTTTCGGGAACTGCCATCTTATGCCGACAATGCTAACGGCGACGTTTATTCGGGCCCTGGTTCTCGGCTCGCCACCGATATTCTGCGCGGTGTCAGCGATCCACCCATGAGTATCACCCTTGCCCCCGGTCAAAACCAGGTGATTTTTAATCGACCAATTCCCACTGGCAGCGCTCGATCGAGCTTAATGAAACTGCGCAGCAATGGCGGAGTCCAAATTGCCAGCATCGCTCTCTTAGATAACATTGAAATCCCTGTCGTAGGGCCAGAAATCCTCGCGCCTTTTGATATCCCCAGGCCACCACCAGCACCGGTTTTAAAATCTCCCCAAGAGGCTGATTGGCTCACGGCTCTAAATAGCGCACCTTTGGCCAGCCCCCGCGACGAAGCCCCCAGTATTCCTAGTCGCTATGGTGCTTTAGTGTATGGACGAGTAGCAGGGGTGTCTTTGGGCACCCGCTGGGAAGCATCGCTTGCTGATAAGCCGGGCGATACTAGCTTAACTATTCCCGATCGAGGTCAGGCATTTTCTTACATCCTTAATGGGTTACATGGGGGCACGTTGGGTACTGGCCAAATTCAGACGGCGCTGTTGTCGGTGCGCTATCCAGACACTGCTTTTGCGGCTCATGGTAACTATACTACTTACTATCGTTTAACTATGCCTTTGGCCAACAAAACCGGTGCTGATCAAGTAGTAGTAATCAAGATGCAAACGCCGATCAAAGATGACTTAACTGCCGACAAACTGCGTTTTAATGTCACGCCCAGCAATCAAGTAGCCTTCCGGGGCACGGTGCGTATTGCCTACCCCCAAGCTGATAGCGATGAACCAGCGGTGCGTCAAATTCATGTGGTGCAGCGCAAGGGTGAGCAGGGTAAACCACTGATCACAATCAATATTCCGGCTGGCAGCCAAAAGCTGGTAGAAATTGATTTGGTCTATCCCCCAGATGCCACGCCACCCCAAGTTTTTAGCTTGGAATCCACCGATCCTGCAACAGCTCCAGCAGTGCCATCTGAGCAACAACTACCACTTGTCCCGGTGGAAATTCCGTAGCTACATTTTATTTGGAATTTGGATAGCAACCACCATTCAAATTCTAATCAATTCTCTGGCAACTTATATCGATCAACAATTTTCTTAGCAAACTCTGGCACATGAGCAGCTAGCTTTTGGGGATAGTTACGTTTGACATATAGGTAGTTGCGAGTAAAGTGAGAATCGATCGAGAATCTAGCATATTCCAAACCCTTAGGGCCAATTTGTTTAATGGCTACACCCAAAATTTTGGCTACCCACATTGGCAAGGTCACAGCTTTATCGTAAGCAGCAATGCCCTGCTGTACAGCCTCTTGGCGTTTGCCCTGAGAGCTAACCGGCTGAGTTTCTAATAAACCTTGAACCAAATCAAGCATTTCTTGACCTCGATCGTTTCGCACCACAATCCACTGCCACCCAAACGGTGCACCCATATAGCCCACTACCAAATCAGCTAAAGAGTTCACATAGTCGAAGCAGCTCAGGCAGGAGGGTGCGAAAACATCTTTTAACTCTTTGGTATTTAGACCAAAAAAGGGCACCAATTCAGTAGAGCCATCTTCGTGCTTAAAATGCACATTAAAATCTTGCATAAACTCGTAGTAGACCACGGTGGCAGGCGATCGACTAGTAGTATCTAAAAATTTCTGAAGTCCAACCCGGCTGACGTTATCGGTGCAGGGAGTCCCCAAAACATAAAGCTTCTCGATGCCTAGCTCTTTTTCTACGGCGCGCAAAGCCTGAATTTGACAGCCAACCCCGATCACCAGCAGCTTTTTCATCCCAGATTGGGCGACCTGCTCTAGTACAGACAAGTTCGGAGACAAAGTGGGCTTGTTGACTTTGGCCGCTAAAATCTCTTCCCGATTGCGAGCAATAATCGGCTGAGGTTTAAATCGATCATCCGGGCTATTTTGGACACAGATAACCCCTTCAACCAAACCTTTTTCCAACATTTCAATGGCAATCGTGCTGACAATACCTGTCCATTGGGCACCAGGAATCGGCTCGATTTTACGAGCGGCCATCATGTCATTGTGAACACCAAAGTACAGGTCATCTTCTTTCTCTAAGTCACGACTGCGTCCGTGGGTTTGGGCTTCTAACTCGGGGATTTGCTGATTCAAAAAGGCACAGGCTTCTTTGACATAGTGAATATAGTAGGTGTCGCAGAGTCCACATTCGCTGCAAAGTTCCAGGGCAGGGCGGCGGCTGGTGGCTTTGAGTCCTTTAGATTTGAGGTGTTTGGAAGAATTCGTCGCGGTCATGATCTGTTTTGGTTTCGCCAGGTTCGCTAATTCTACCAGGAAAGCTAAAGTCCTTGTCTAAGCTGAAATTTTCGGGGAGGTCGATCGACGCTGCATTACCAAACAGCTAGCAAATATATAGGTGTGTGAATAAACACTAAAATTTGTTAAGGCTAGAGTGGATATCAAATTTACCCAGATTCTGCCATCCAACCAAGAAATCCTAAGATGCGATCGACCGGTGACAAAGCATAAACAGTGAGATCGATCGAGGCATTTTTACCATTTAATTTTAGGAACTGCCACTGCAATCCATTGCTCACACAGCCATAAATAGTTGCAATTTCGTTACTGGCAGCTTCGTTAAATCTTTGAGCAGCAACCATTTCGGCTAGACATTGACCAATGCCTGTTTTTAAATCGGTTTTTTTGGCTTCAACCAATACCACTACAGGTGATTCAATCTCTAAAACTTCAGTCGATCGAGTAATCAAAAAATCACATTGGCCGTTAAGACCGACAGATTCATCAATGTCAAAGCTTTCACCAGAAAATAAACTCATACGACGTTCTGACAAGCGGCGCACTTCTAAAAGTACAGGGTAAATAATCCCTTCAGAACGGGCTTTTTCGCTACCAGAAGTAGAGACAATTGGGAGGCTTTCGGCCAAGTAGCCTACAAGAACACTGGATGGTGTAAGTGGGGAGATTTCGGGGAAGAATCGATCGCCTTCTAGTACAGTAAGGCCAAAGGCAATTTTCACTTTGCCGATCGTGGTGAACTGGCTATAGGGCATGACAAAGAATTTATGTAAAGATTTTGATATCAGGCCGGACGGTTCTTTCTGCCGCGATAGACCCGGAGGATCAAGGCTTCTCCATGTCAATATCATACGCTTAAGCCGGTCTCAGAACTTGAACATCGAGTTTAGATAGCCGCAGCCAGCCCAGGAAGTTCTGACCTTTTTTAGCTAACTTTGTGAAAATTAACTAAAAACTGTGAATAATAGCAACTAAGATAATAAAAAGGGCTTTGCCTGTATCACTTCGGAGGTTTCGCTATGTCAACTCAGATTTTAGTCAAGAACGTTACCAGTTTTACCCCAGAAGACGTAGAACAGTTGGCAATCCGTCTAGAGGAAGATGCTTACAGCAATCCCTTTGATGGACTCGAAGACTGGCATCTACTACGCGCTGTAGCCTTCCAGAAACCTGAACTAGTAGAACCCTACCTGCATTTACTCGATATGGAAGCCTACGACGAGTCTTAGGTAATGAACAATCCTCGTCCTCCCCGCCTTCTGATATCGATCGGGGGCGGTATTGCAGCGTATAAAGTCTGCACCATCATTTCCAGTCTCTTTCAGCAAAGTTTCCAAGTCCGGGTGATTCTTACCGAATCAGCCCAAAACTTTATTACCCCGCTCACCGTCTCGACTTTGGCACGGCAGCGGGCTTATACAGATGCTGATTTTTGGGCGGCCAATGATCGACCGCTGCACATCGAGTTAGGAGAATGGGCTGATCTGATTTTGATCGCACCATTGACTGCTAACACCCTAGGAAAATTGACCTATGGTTTGGCGGATAATCTTTTAACCAACACTGTCTTGGCCTCCACTTGTCCAGTGCTGTTAGCCCCAGCGATGAACACCGATATGTGGGAGCAAACGGCCGTGCAGCGCAACTACCGGTTATTGGCAACCGGCCCCCGCTACCACTGGTGCAATTTAGGCGAAGGTTTGCTTGCTTGCGATCGAGTAGGCAAAGGGCGAATGGCTGAGCCAGAATCGATTATTACTCATCTGCGATCACTACTAATCAGCGGTGGCAAGCAAGATTTATTGGGTCAAGAAATTTTAATTAGTGCCGGTGGCACCAGAGAATTTTTAGATCCAGTGAGGTTTTTGGGCAACCCGGCTACGGGCAAAATGGGACTAGCGATCGCTCAGGCTGCCGCCCATCGCGGGGCTACAGTGAAATTAGTCTATGGCAATTTGCCGGGAGAGCCGATCGAGCCAAATATTCAGTTGATTTCTACTCCCAACAGCGATCGAATGGCTGCTGCGCTATTTGAGCATTTCCCCCATGCTGACATTACCTTTATGGCGGCGGCGGTGGCCGATGTGCGCCCGGCTAATTACAGCGCTCACAAGCTAGCTAAACAAGAAATACCCAAGGCAATTCCGGTGCTGGATGTCTTAGACATTGCGGCTGAATTGGGGCGAAGGAAGCAGGGACGGCAAAAACTGGTTGGGTTTGCGGCTCAGACTGGCGATATTGTGACCCCGGCTCAGGCTAAGCTCGAACGCAAAAACCTGGATGCAATTGTGGCTAACCCGATCGATTTACCCCAAGCGGGCTTTGGCAGCGATCATAATCAGGCCGTATGGATCGATCGGGCTGGTCAACAAATTGCGATTCCTCATTGTTCTAAATTAGAGATGGCTCATCAGCTACTGGATTTGAGTCAGTTGATCGCAGATAAGTGATGACCAAATTCAAACTGCCAAAAACAGCCTCTATAATGGGAGAGTTGAAACAGCCCCAGCAAAATTCCTGTAATACTTATGTACGTTGTCGAATTAGTTTTAAGAAACGTGGCCATGCCCGTATCAGTCCAGCGCAAAGAAGCCACCGATGCCGAAAAACTTTACTACGAAGTCTTAGAAATCCTGAAGAGCGGCGGGCATAAATGGCTAGAACTAAGCTGTGAACAGCAAACCGAAAAGAAAGCCGTCGTTTGGACAGGTGACGTAACCGCCGCTCAAACCTATAGCAAATCTGGCGCACCCTCTTCTGGTCGAGCTACTGGCTTTGCCACAGGTCAATAAGTTGGAAGCCACAGCCGCGATCGATATTCGCAACCTCTCTTTTAGCTGGCCTTCCGGTACGATAGTTCTTGCTGACTGTTCTTTGGCAGTGCCCAAAGGAGAGCTATGGATGTTGTTGGGCACCAACGGCAGTGGTAAATCTACCCTGCTGCGGCTGATAGCGGGCTTATTTCAGGCTCAAAATGGCTCGATCGAAGTAGACGGCAAAGTGGGTTTTGTATTGCAAAACCCCGACCATCAGCTCGTGATGCCCACGGTAGGCGCAGATATCGCCTTTGGTCTGGTCAGCGAAAAACTTAGCTACCCTGAAGTGCGCCAGCGAGTCCAAGAATCTCTAGCCGCAGTAAACCTCGGTCTACTGATTAACCGTCCGATCTATGCCCTCAGCGGTGGTCAGAAGCAGCGGGTGGCGATTGCAGGTACTATTGCCCAGCGCAGTGATGTATTACTGTTCGATGAACCCACCGCTCTTTTGGATCCCGATGCTCAGCTAGAGCTAGTGGCTCAGGTCAGAGATTTGGTCAAAGAGCATCACCTGGCCGCTCTCTGGGTTACGCATCGTTTGGAAGAACTGGATTACTGCGACGGAGCCTTTTTGCTAGAGAATGGAAAGCTAGTCGATCGGGGAGACCCGCAGCGGCTGCGTCACCGATTAATTAACGCTCCGACTTGAGCAGTTGCAGAAAAGTTGGTGTTGACTGTTGGAGGGTTTGCATTAGGATCGCACCCGCCCCAAAGCTGTCGTATGGAGTTGGCAAATCATAGGTTTTGAAGGGTTCTAACGGTGAAATATCCTCAGTCATGTCCAGATCCTCAGCTAAAATCCGAATCAGTTGGAGTTTTTCTGTTGTAGAAAGTAATCGTGCGGAGGGGAGTACTTCAGCCAGCGTCATTGCATGTACCTCTGAATTTATATTTACAGCTTACTCTATATCAAACCGATCCGGTCGATATCCTGCCAACGATACACCTGCAAGACTATCTGCTCTGGCGATCAATCATTTTACGTCAGTTGAATCTTCAAGTGGGTTCGTTACCAGATGAAATTCAAGCCCAAGTTCAAGCACTTAATCAGCTAGAAGCTCTGAGTGAAGCGCTCCTAGATTTCAATTCGCTCAACGATTTGAGCAACTGGTTGGGATCGAGTACACTCACAACTTTAATGAAGTGAGAGGGGGAGTAACTATTATTTGGGGAGACTCGGGTTGAATTTTTGGGGTATCGATCGAGCAACAACTCTAACGTTCCGGTTGAGCAGCAGCTCAAAATACTGTGTCGAAGCGAGTATCCCTGAGAGTGTCAGCTCCAACCGGTTTGTTAGACTGCCATCGACTAGAATTATTCCAGTAGACTAACTGTAACACTACCACCTTCTATTGCTTGAATTCGCAAATCGTAGCCTCGCAACAACTGCATTCCGATTAGAGGAATAGTTTCCGACTCGTTGATGTCGATTGTGCGGTATTGTCCATCCCAAATTACAACCGCGATATACACTTCAAGAACCCGGGACTGTCACAGTCTGCTTGCCGCCCAAATCAAAAGCCTGATGGACAACCTGTAGAGCATTCACACCCCGATCTCGATCGACCACACAGCTCACCCTAATTTCGGAAGTAGCGATAATGTGTAAATTAATCCCAGCATCTGCCAACGCCTGAAACATCCGGCTCGCAATGCCGGGTGTACCAACCATCCCCGAACCCACAATACTAACCTTGGCGATCGATTCATTCAGCACCACCTCGCCATAGCCCAGCTCAGCTCGGGCTGATTCCA
>JAYUSV010000238.1:0-2118 GCA_043755495.1 Synechococcales cyanobacterium | reverse complement strand
CTGCTTTCCCTTTGATCGCCTCAGGAGCATCATTTCCGGATGGGAACTCGTCATCGATCAATCCTGCAATGATAGACTGCATTCCACTTGGAAGCCGGGACTTTGTCGAATAGTCTTCCTTATAGTCTTTCCAAAACGCATCCTCAACCGCTATGAAGTTCTCGTGTACTTCGGGGAGCATACGCTCAATCGTAGGCCAGTCTGTTCCAGCACCCTTCGCAGCAAGATAGATTTTGTCAACGGTACGAAGCTGACCATATTCAAGATAACGCTGTGCTCTAATAGAGTCTCCAGAATTCAAACCTGCTTTGAGATCAGCAATTAAGTCTGCGTCCTTATTTGGATTCTTCTCTTTATACAACCGCTTCAGTTCTTCACTTTGCTTGTTTGCACGGAGCATGTTTCGCAATATTCGTTCACGATGAGTACTTGCTTTGGTTGTGATATCGGAATACAACTCAAAAGCAATAGTATCGAGCGATGATATGAGGGACTTGTCAGTTGATATAGTTCCTGGTGGCGTTACTGCCGATGAAGGCATATTTGTGGGAGCACGGTGGACTACAGATTTTTCTGCTATGCCCAAGGACTGCTGCACCACATGAGTCAACTCATGGGCAGTCAATGTGTCCTTAGCAGGAGCTTTACCTGCTCCAAAATAGATATCCCGTCCACGAGTAAATGCTTGTGAAGTTAACTCTCGATTCAGCGCATTTGCTTCTGATCCTGTATGCGATCGCACTCCGCTAAAATCTGCGCCAATTCGAGATTCCATAAATGTCCGCACTGATTCCGGTAAAGGCTCTCCGCCCCCACTTGTGGAATTTAACCGTGCCTCTAGCGCAGGCGTTACTGTTGGTACTTGCCCGACCGATTCCTTCGCATGAATTTTCTTTTCCTCTTCATGCTGACACGTCGTGCACATTCGCTGAATCTGCATCGGCTGAACACTGTTTGTCACTTCAGTCCCCACAGATACTGGCAACTCTGGCATCCGCATTACTGCATCTGCAACCTTGTCTGCCTCCTGCTCATAAACATCTCCAGGTTGCCCCACTGTCAACTTTGCTTGAATAACAGTTCCCACATAATTATTTCCATAACTGCGCTGTAATTGTTGCAACACTCCCGATTTCCCCAACGCACCAGTGAATTGATCGGGAGGAGTCATTGGACTTACGCCACCCGTCGATCGTATGACTCTTTGCCATGCAACCTGTGATCGATCGACCTCAGACTCCACTTGATGCTGTTGCACCGGAATATGAGCAGTTGAGGCCGCATTTGTTGCTTCAGGTGCTGCCGTAGTAAGAGAGTCAGACATGGGTTTTTACTCCACAGATTTATTAACTTTCATCAACTGTCAAAAATGTTTGTCGATCGCCCCATCTCAAAGTTGGCAAGATAGATTAGTGGGGTATAGCCCTTGCAAATGTTGGGTTTCACGACTTCAACCCAGCCTATAAGAGCGGTAATCTCACTGTTCCCATGCGTATAATTCGTCTTCTGGTAATAGCTCGAAAAAGGCATCTTTGACAATCGCTTTAGTATAAGTTTTCATAGGGTTATTTTGACCAAGTTTTATTGACTAATAACTATAGCGCTAGTCAGTTTATGGAACGTTGGTATCTCGTACATTGCCTTTTGATTTGGTCGCGGCGCTACCTCACTGTGTCAGAGCAGAGCGTGCGTTATTGATCACCAGCACACCTCTTCCACCGAACCGTGTTTTGGCACCCACATATTTACTCGCCGGTCTTTCTTTCGTCCTTCCGGATCGTTGTATTGTGCCCTCGTTTTGCCATAGCCTTCGATCTGAATCCTCGACATCGGAACAACGTCGTGCTCGACTAACCATGACGCTACAGCCCATGCCCGCTGCTCGGAAAGATGCTGATTGTATTCGTCGCTTCCTATATTGTCGGTGTACCCTTCAACTATGATCTGATCATCTTTTTGAAGCATGGGGGCAATTTTTGCGGCGGCCTCTTTGAGAAGATCGTCTGCCTCTGACTTGAGCTTCCATTCGTTAAAGGGAAACAGTAGATCGGCACCGATCTTGATAATCATATCTTCATGAGCCACCGTGGCACAGTGCGTCGTCTCCTCCGTCGTCTC
>JAYUSV010000237.1:0-6076 GCA_043755495.1 Synechococcales cyanobacterium | reverse complement strand
GGAACTGCGCTTTTTGGGCAAAGACTACAAGCTCAAGCGCCCCAAATATGACGTAGATGAAGCCAAGCGACGGGATGCTAGCTACGCGGTGCAGATGTATGTGCCAACCCAGTTGATCAATAAAGAAACCCGTGAAATCAGCCAGATGGATGTGTTCATCGGCGATTTGCCCCTCATGACCGAGCGGGGGACTTTCATTATTAACGGTGCTGAGCGGGTAATTGTAAACCAAATCGTCCGTTCGCCCGGGGTCTATTACAAGTCTGAGCTAGACAAAAACGGTCGGCGGACTTATAGCGCCTCCTTGATCCCCAACCGGGGAGCTTGGTTGAAGTTTGAAACAGATAAAAATGACATTGTATGGGTACGAATTGACAAGACCCGGAAGCTCTCGGCGCAGGTCTTGCTCAAGGCTCTGGGTTTGAGTGACAACGAGATTTTGGATGCTTTACGCCACCCCGAGTTCTTTCAGAAAACCATTGCTAAAGAAGGCAATCCTAGCGAAGATGAAGCCTTGATGGAACTGTATCGCAAGCTGCGTCCCGGTGAGCCGCCGACGGTAGCTGGTGGTCAGCAGTTGCTGGATTCACGCTTTTTTGATCCCAAACGCTATGACTTAGGCAAAGTGGGTCGCTACAAGCTCAACCGCAAACTGCGGTTGAATACCCCTGATGCTACAAGGGTCTTGACTCCCCAAGACATCTTGGCAGTAATCGATTACTTGATCAACCTAGAGTTTGACCTGGGTAATACCGATGATATTGACCACTTAGGTAACAGACGGATTCGATCGGTTGGTGAGCTGCTGCAAAACCAAATCCGCGTGGGCTTGAGCCGTTTAGAGCGAATTATCCGCGAGCGGATGACTGTCTCGGAAACCAGCACTCTGACCCCGGCTAGTTTGGTGAACCCCAAGCCCCTAGTGGCAGCAATCAAAGAATTTTTTGGTTCTTCCCAGCTCTCGCAGTTTATGGATCAAACCAACCCTTTGGCCGAGTTGACTCACAAGCGTCGGCTTTCAGCCCTTGGCCCAGGTGGTTTGACTAGAGAGCGTGCCGGTTTTGCCGTGCGCGATATTCACACCTCCCACTATGGTCGGATCTGCCCGATCGAGACTCCTGAAGGCCCTAATGCTGGTCTGATTGGTTCTTTGGCAACTCACGCTCGGGTGAACCAGTATGGTTTTATCGAAACTCCCTTCTTACCCGTGATTAACGGTCAAGTACAGCGGGATCAAGAACCGCAGTACATGACTGCGGATCAAGAAGATGACCTGCGGGTAGCACCGGGAGATATCCCCACCGACGAGAATAACTATATTTTGGGTGAAAACATTGCGGTGCGCTACCGCCATGAATTTACGACGACTACCCCAGACCAGGTGGATTACGTAGCGATTTCTCCGGTACAAATCATCTCAGTAGCAACATCCTTGATTCCATTCTTGGAACACGATGATGCCAACAGAGCACTGATGGGTTCTAACATGCAACGGCAGGCGGTGCCTTTGTTGCGCCCCGAACGTCCGCTGGTTGGTACTGGTTTAGAAGTACAGGCTGCCCGTGACTCTGGGATGGTAGTAGTTTCCCTCACCGATGGTAAAGTGAGCTATGTAGACTCCGAGAACATTGTGGTAACAGACTTGGAAGGCGAAAAGCACTCCTATGAGTTGCAGCGCTACCATCGATCGAACCAAGATACTTGCCTCCACCAGAAACCATTGGTAAACCATGGTGAGCTAGTTAAAATTGGCCAAGTTTTGGCTGATGGCTCGGCGACCGAAGGTGGCGAGCTGGCCTTGGGGCAGAACGTCTTGGTGGCCTACATGCCTTGGGAAGGTTACAACTACGAGGACGCCATCTTGATCAGCGAAAAGCTGGTATCGCAAGATTTCTACACCAGTATCCACATCGAAAAATTTGAAATCGAAGCCCGCCAAACCAAGCTTGGCCCCGAAGAAATCACCCGCGAAATTCCTAACGTTAGTGAAGAATCTGTGCGTCAACTAGATGAAACCGGTATCATCCGTAAGGGTGCTTGGGTAGAATCTGGCGATATTTTGGTCGGTAAAGTGACACCTAAAGGTGAATCAGATCAGCCCCCAGAAGAAAAGCTCTTACGCGCCATTTTCGGGGAAAAAGCTCGGGATGTGCGCGACAACTCTCTGCGGGTACCAAATGGTGAAAAAGGCCGGGTGGTAGATGTGCGGGTGTTTACGCGGGAACAAGGCGACGAATTGCCGCCCGGTGCCAACATGGTAGTCAGAATCTATGTGGCTCAAAAGCGCAAGATACAAGTAGGTGACAAAATGGCCGGTCGTCACGGAAACAAAGGGATTATCTCTAGAATATTGCCGATCGAAGACATGCCCTACTTACCCGATGGCACCCCGATCGATATCGCACTCAACCCCCTGGGTGTACCTTCCCGGATGAACGTCGGTCAGGTATTTGAAACCCTCTTGGGCTGGGCTGGTCATAATCTAGGGATGCGCTACAAAGTTACTCCTTTTGATGAAATGTATGACAAAGAGGCTTCTCGCTTGACGATTAACGCCAAGCTAAAAGAAGCTGCCGATGAAAACGAAAAGCCTTGGTTGTTTGACCCATTAGAGCCTGGTAAAACTCAGGTCTACGATGGCCGGACTGGGGAAGCGTTCGATCGACCAGTAACTGTGGGCAAAGCTTACATGCTGAAGCTGGTTCACTTGGTCGATGACAAAATCCACGCCCGTTCTACAGGTCCTTACTCTTTGGTTACGCAACAGCCTCTGGGTGGTAAAGCCCAACAGGGTGGCCAGCGTTTCGGAGAAATGGAAGTATGGGCATTGGAAGCCTTTGGTGCGGCCTATACTCTTCAAGAGTTGCTCACCGTCAAGTCTGACGATATGCAAGGCCGGAATGATGCCCTGAACGCAATCGTCAAGGGCAAGGCTATCCCTAGCCCCGGTACGCCAGAATCGTTCAAGGTATTGATGCGCGAGCTGCAATCCTTGGGTCTAGACATCGCTGTCCATAAAGTGGAAGTCGATGCTGATGGCGACAGCCGCGATGTGGAAGTAGACCTGATGGCCGATGTGGTCACAAGGCGTGCTCCTTCTCGTCCTACTTATGAGTCCTTCGCCAAGGAAGAAACCGATTCTGATGATGGTTAATTAAAACCAGTGGTTATTTAAAAAACCCATCCTCATCTTCTTATAGTCCTCTGCACCGGAGTCAATATTTCCCCATGCGCCAAAAAATCGAAACCAAGTTTGACTACGTAAAAATTGCGATCGCCTCTCCCGAACGGATCAAGCAGTGGGGCGAACGCTCTCTGCCTAACGGCCAGTTGGTGGGTGAAGTTACCAAGCCAGAAACCATTAATTACCGGACATTAAAGCCGGAAATGGATGGCCTGTTTTGTGAGCGGATTTTTGGCCCGGCCAAGGACTGGGAATGCCATTGCGGTAAGTACAAGCGAGTTCGTCACCGGGGGATTGTCTGCGAGCGCTGTGGAGTAGAAGTCACCGAATCGCGGGTACGTCGTCACCGCATGGGCTACATCAAGCTGGCCGCACCGGTATCCCACGTTTGGTATTTAAAAGGAATTCCTAGCTACCTGAGCATTTTGTTAGACATGCCTTTGCGGGATGTAGAGCAGATTGTGTACTTTAATGCCTATGTGGTGTTGAATCCAGGTAATGCTGAAGCTCTGACCTACAAACAGTTGCTGACTGAAGAACAGTGGTTGGAGGTAGAAGAGCAGTTCTACAGCGAAGACAGCAACTTAGAAAACGTAGAAGTAGGGATTGGTGCCGAAGCTGTTCAACGCTTACTCCAAGACTTGACCATGGAAACCGAGGCCGAAAGCCTGCGGGAACAAATCGCCGATGCCAAAGGCCAGAAGCGCGCCAAGTTAATCAAACGCCTGCGGGTAGTTGATAACTTTGTGGCTACTGGTAGCCAACCCGACTGGATGATCCTCAGCTATATCCCGGTCATTCCTCCCGACTTGCGCCCAATGGTGCAGTTGGATGGTGGGCGCTTTGCGACTTCCGATTTGAATGATTTGTATCGCCGGGTAATTAACCGCAACAACCGCTTGGCCAGATTGCAAGAAATCTTGGCTCCCGAAATCATCGTCCGCAATGAAAAACGGATGCTGCAAGAAGCGGTAGATGCTCTGATTGATAATGGTCGCCGTGGTCGTACCGTGGTTGGTGCCAATAACCGCGCCCTCAAGTCGCTTTCCGACATTATTGAAGGTAAACAGGGTCGCTTCCGGCAAAACTTGCTGGGTAAACGGGTAGACTACTCCGGTCGTTCTGTAATCGTAGTTGGTCCGAACCTAAAGATTCATCAATGCGGTCTGCCGCGAGAAATGGCGATCGAGCTATTCCAGCCTTTTGTAATTCAGCGCCTCATCAAAAACAACTTGGTGAACAATATCAAGGCGGCCAAGAAATTGATCCAACGTGGCGACCCCACCGTGTGGGAAGTGCTAGAAGAAGTGATTGCTGGCCACCCACTATTACTCAACCGCGCACCCACGCTTCACCGTTTGGGGATTCAAGCTTTTGAACCGCTGTTGGTGGAAGGTCGAGCAATTAAGCTCCACCCACTAGTTTGTACCGCCTTTAACGCCGACTTTGACGGAGACCAAATGGCGGTGCATATTCCGCTGTCTCTAGAAGCCCAAGCTGAAGCGCGGCTGCTCATGCTGGCTAGTAACAATATTCTGTCTCCAGCTACTGGATCGCCGATTATTGCGCCTTCTCAAGATATGGTACTGGGTATTTATTACTTGACTGCTCGCAACCCAGAACTCAAACCTAAAACCCACCGCAACTTCAGTAACATGGATGATGCGATTCGGGCATACGATCGAGGTGATTTAAAAATTCACGATTTTGTGTGGGTGCGCTACGAAGGCACGATCGAATCGGATGAACCCGAAAAAGATCCATTAGAAGTGCAAGAGCATGGTGATGGTACTCGTACCGAGATCTATAAATACCGCCGTTGTCGGATGACCGAAGAAGGTGAAGTGCTGTCTCAGTATATTTTTACCACCCCTGGTCGCTTGATTTACAACAAGACCATCCAAGACGTTTTACTGGCTTAATCCTTTTTACCCCGAAATATCATGACATTAGAAAAAAAGAGACCAGCACTGCCCTTCAACAACCGGATGGTCGATAAGGGACAGCTCAAAAAACTTATTTCCTGGTCTTACCGCCATTACGGTAGTGCTCGGACTGCTCAAGTCGCCGATCAACTCAAAGACTTAGGCTTTAAGTTTGCCACCCGCGCCGGAGTCTCGATCAGTATCGATGACTTAAAAGTGCCGATCGAAAAGAAAGCGATGCTAGAAGAAGCGGAAGAAACCATCCGCAAGACCGAGACTCGCTATACCAAGGGAGAAATTACCGAAGTAGAGCGTTTCCAAAAAGTAATCGATACCTGGAACGCCACCTCTGAAGCGCTGAAAGACCAAGTAGTCGTCAACTTCCGCGAAAACTACCCGTTAAACTCCGTCTATATGATGGCCTTTTCTGGTGCTCGGGGTAACTTGTCCCAGGTGCGGCAGTTAGTAGGAATGCGTGGTTTGATGGCCAATCCTCAAGGGGAAATCATCGATTTACCAATTAAAACCAACTTCCGGGAAGGTTTGACGGTAACTGAGTACATTATTTCTTCTTATGGTGCCCGCAAAGGCTTAGTAGATACCGCCTTGCGCACCGCCGATTCCGGCTATTTAACCCGTCGGTTGGTAGATGTAGCCCAAGACGTAATTGTGCGAGAAAAAGACTGTGGCACCACTCGGGGTGTCTATGTACATCCCATGAAAGACGGCGACAAAGTGCTGATTCCGATCGGCAACCGCTTATTTGGTCGGATTTTGGCTGCTCCAGTCCATCACCCCAAAACCAAAGAGCTATTGGGTGAACGGAATGACCAGCTCGATGAGAACTTGGTGAAGAAGATCAGCGATGCTGGTCTGCAAGAAGTTTTTGTGCGTTCGCCGCTGACCTGTGAAGCTACTCGATCAATTTGTCAGTCTTGCTATGGCTGGAGTTTGGCCTATGTGAAGA
>JAYUSV010000236.1:0-6082 GCA_043755495.1 Synechococcales cyanobacterium | reverse complement strand
GCCCTCCTCTCGATCTTTGGGCGCGATACCCCCGTAGAATTAGAGTTCAATCAGGTTCAAAAACAGTAAAAAATGGCAAAAAAAGTAGTAGCAATCGTTAAGCTAGCGTTGAACGCTGGTAAAGCGAACCCCGCACCACCAGTTGGTCCGGCGTTAGGTCAACACGGTGTAAACATCATGGCGTTCTGTAAAGATTACAACGCCAAGACTCAAGACCAAGTTGGCATGGTTATTCCAGTCGAAATCTCGGTCTATGAAGATCGGAGTTTCACCTTCGTCTTAAAGACTCCTCCTGCTTCGGTTTTAATCAAAAAAGCCGCTGGTATCGAAACCGGTTCTAACGAACCCCAAAAGAAAAAAGTTGGCAGCATTACCAAGGCACAGTTGGCTGAAATCGCCAAAACCAAAATGCCAGACTTGAATGCCAATGACATTGAAGCTGCGATGAATATCGTAGGCGGCACCGCTCGGAACATGGGCGTAACCATTACCGACTAGTTTTCTTTTCTTATTCACCCATTTGTGGGGCAGAGGCCAATGGCTTCGCGATCGACCCCTAACTAAAACATGACTAAAAAATATTCTCGCCGCTATCAAGAGCTGCAAAAGAAAGTAGAAGAACGCGCTTACGAACCTGAAGCCGCAATCGCTCTACTGAAAGACACTGCCACCGCCAAGTTTGGTGAATCGGCGGAAGCACATATTCGCTTGGGTATTGATCCTAAGTACACTGACCAACAGTTACGTACCACCGTGGCTTTGCCTAAAGGTACTGGCCAAGTAATTCGGGTAGCAGTAATTGCCCGGGGGGAAAAAGTTAATGAAGCCACCCTTGCTGGTGCTGATTTAGCTGGCTCCGAAGAGCTGATCGAACAAATCCAAAAAGGCATGATGGATTTCGATTTGCTGATTGCTACTCCCGACATGATGCCGCAGATTGCTAAACTGGGTAAGGTTCTCGGCCCACGCGGTTTGATGCCTTCGCCCAAAGCTGGTACTGTAGCCACCGACTTAGCTACGGCGATCGCTGAATTTAAAGCTGGTAAGTTGGAGTACAGAGCCGATCGAACTGGGATTGTTCACGTCATCTTTGGCAAAGCTGCTTTTTCTGCTGAAGATTTGATGATCAACCTCAAAGCTTTACAAGAAAGCATCGATCGGAACCGTCCTTCTGGTGCCAAAGGTCGTTACTGGCGGAGTATTTATATTTCGGCAACTATGGGTCCTGGGATCGAAATTGATGTCAATTCTCTGCGTGATTCCAAGCTTGAAGCTTAGCGTTAGTGCCAACAAAGTGACCCTGCTAGTTAAAACTAGCAGGGTCACTTTGTTGAGATAGTACCGCAGATGCTCACGAAGTGCTGCCCCAAGGCAAATCGCTGTTTTGATGATTTTTGGGTAGAATGATAAATATAAAATTTAGGAGTGTTTATGTCTGAGGAAAGACTAAATCAAATAGAGGGCAGATTAGACAAAATAGATGACAGATTAGACAAAATAGATGACAGACTGGGCGGCATCGAAAACACTCTGGTTACTGTTACCGAAAATATGGGTGCTATGCAACAGAATATGAATGCCATGCGGGAAGATATTCATTTACTGCGTCAACGAGATAACAGTATCGAAGGAGCATTTACGGTTATTGTGCGTGATGGTTTTAGCTCTCTACGCAACTATCTCGATGATTTGAACTACGATCTGGCAGAAACTGAGCGTCGAGTTGGTGACAATGAACGAAAGCATCGCAGACTCAATCGTCGAGTGGCAAGACTAGAAAGAAAAGAAGGAGAAGAGGATTAAATTTTAATTTCGGCTAAATCTAAAATATGTGGGATTAAATCCTCGCGCTTTACAGCCATTAGGTGAACTCCTTGGCACATTTTTTTCGCTAACAGCACCTGCTCAGCTGCAATTTCGATGCCTGTTTGCAAAGGCTTTGGTGAGGTAGCCAATCTGTCGATCGTCGTTTGGGGAATATGTACTCCCGGCACACAGCGATTAATAAACTCAGCATTTTTCGCCGACTTCAACAGAAAAATTCCGGCCAACACCGGCTTGCCATGAGGTACAGCGACCTCTTTCATAAACTGCTCCAACAAATCAAAATCAGAAATCAACTGACTCTGAAAAAACTGCGCCCCGGCGGCAATCTTTTTCTCGAAACGACTTTTCAAAGATGAGCGACTGGTAATCTGTGGATCGACAGCTCCACCATGAAACAAGGAAGTTGCCCCATCTGGTAAAGGTTTCTCGTTACCATCTAACCCAGCATTTAACTGAGAAATTAATTTTAGCAACCGCACCGACTCTAAATCAAAAACCCCCTTGGCATCTGGGTAATCACCAGCCTTCATCGGATCACCAGTCAGCGCTAACACATTCTTAATTCCCAACGCCTGGGCACCCAATAAATCTCCCTGGATACCAATCCGATTACGATCGCGGCAAGCCACCTGATACACCGGCTCAATCCCTTCTTGCAACAGCAACACCGCTGCTACTAATGGACTCATCCGCATCACTGCCCGACTGCCATCGGTAATATTTACAGCATGGACTCGACCTTTAAGTAGACGGGCCACTTCCAACATATGGCTAGGGTCACTACCTTTCGGCGGCGCTACTTCTGCAGTAACTAAAAATTCACCGTTTTGGACTGCCTGTTGAAAATTGTTCATGCAAATAAATATGTTTATAACGGAGTGGAAAAACCCAAGGCTTTTTTTGCTGCTGCTAAAGTTTCATCAGCAACTGCCTCAGCCTCTTGGCGACCATTGCGCAATACTGATTCCAAATAGGAGCGATCGAGCATCACTTCCTGATATTTTGCCTGAATGGGAGCCAAATGAGCAATCATCGCTTCGGCTAACAATGGCTTAAATTGACCCCAGCCCATTTGCCGACATTCGATCGCCACCGCTTCCTTCGTTTGACCACTGACGATCGCATACAAGCCGAGCAGATTGCGGCATTCTGGTCGATCGGGGTTATCAAAAGTTAAACCGCGCTCAGTATCAGTTTTACACTTTTTAATTTTCTGTTGGATTAATTCTGAGGAATCCAAAATATTAATCCGACTCAGATCTGAAGGATCAGACTTAGACATTTTTTTAGTGCCATCAGTCAAGCTCATTACCCGCGCTCCCTCGGTTAAAATCAGCGGCTCTGGCATTTTGAACACCGGCTGCTCTGGAGTAGCAAACAAATGGTTAAAACGAACTACAATGTCGCGGGTCAGCTCTAAATGCTGCTTTTGGTCTTCGCCTACCGGCACTCGATCGGCCTGATACAGCAAAATATCTGCTGCCATTAATACGGGGTAATCCATCAAACCCATACTGACATTGTCACCCTGTTTAATGGCTTTTTCTTTAAACTGAATCATCCCTTCTAGCCAGTTAACTGGGGTAATGCAGTTGAACAGCCAAGCTAATTCGCTATGGGCACGCACATGAGATTGAATGAAGATATTGGCGTGAGCTAAATCAATCCCACAAGCTAAGTAGAGAGCGGCGATCGCATAACTGTTTTCGGCCAGAACCTGCGGATCGTGGGGTGCGGTAATAGCATGTAAATCTACGACGCAAAAGAAGTTCTCGTATTCAGCCTGGTTTACCACCCAGTTACGAATGGCACCCAGGTAGTTTCCTAGGTGCAGGTTGCCTGTTGGTTGTACCCCAGAAAGAACGCGCTGTTTGGCCATGAAGATTGGAAAAAAGAGGAATGGACCAAGGCTAGATGTCTGGGAGTCATTGGACTATGCTTTTACCTCGGACACGCACAACTGAAAAATGCTCAATGCGGGCACAAGACAATTGTTGACATCCTCGCCTGGTCGGTAAGTAGCTAATTGTACCAAACTCGGGCGATCAGGGATCACCCTTTTAGCAAACCAGATTTTTGCCCCTGGCATAGTTTGCTCTCCTGTTCAAGCCAGCCGCCAAGAAGGTCGTATCTGCCCTGATTTTGTGGAGTCAAGTCGTACCTTGTATTTTTTTCGTGTTTCAATGTTACGCTTATGGATGAATCCAAGGTGTTTGACAGAAGACAACTGAATATTACGTATTTTCCTTATTCAATTTGAAGACTGTTGTTGTTCTACTTTCATAAACTATCAGGGGCAAGGTCACACTAAAAGAACTGACAGATGAAAATCGTTGCTATAAAAATCAAAAATTATCGAGCCTTTGAATCCCTAGAAATCAAAGATATTCCAGCTTTTTGCGTCATTATTGGAGCTAATGGTACAGGCAAATCTACCTTGTTTGATATTTTTGGCTTTCTACGTGATGCCCTAAAGAATAACATCCGTCAAGCCCTACAAATCCGAGGTGGCTTTAACGAAGTCGTTACCAGAGGGAAAGAACAAGAAGATATCGAAATTGAACTGAAATTTCGCATGAGAATTCTGGAGACAGAGCGTATTGTTACTTATATTTTAATTGTTGGACAGCAGGAAAATCGCCCTGTGGTCAAAAGAGAAATCTTGCGTTACAAGCGCGGTGAATATGGCTCTCCTTATCATTTTTTAGATTTTCAGCAAGGTACAGGTTACGCTATTATCAATGAAGAAAATTTTGAACAGACTGACGAAGAGCTAAAACGTGAAGAACAAACACTTGAATCTAATGATATTTTAGCCATTAAAGGACTAGGGCAATTTCAACGTTTTAAAGCCGCTAGTGCTTTTCGTTCCCTAATCGAAAATTGGCATGTTTCTGACTTTCATATTAGCGATGCCAGAGGTAGTAAAGATGCTCTGTATGCCGAGCATTTATCACCCAGTGGTGATAATATGGCACTTGTTGCCCAATATATTTATCAGCATCACTTTGATATTTTTCAAGTCATTCTTAACAAAATGAAAGCAAGAGTGCCTGGCATTTCCAAGGTCGAAGCCAGAGAAACAGAAGATGGTAGACTAATATTAAAATTTCAAGACCAAGCTTTTAAAGATCCCTTCATTGATCGCTATGTATCTGATGGCACGATGAAAATGTTTGCCTACTTAATTTTGCTCTCTGACCCCAAACCACACCCCCTATTATGCGTAGAAGAACCAGAAAACCAACTTTACCCCAGTCTTCTGCGCGAACTCGCCGAAGAATTTGCTAGCTATGCCCATAAAGGTGGACAAGTCTTTGTTTCTACTCATTCCCCCGATTTTCTGAATGCTGTTCCGCTAGAAAGTATTTTTTGGTTGACGAAAGAACAAGGAATTAGCAAGATTTTTCGAGCTAGTGATGAAGCAATTTTAAAGAACTTAGTAGAAGCAGGAGATTTACCCGGATATCTCTGGAATCAAGGCTGGTTTGAAGGAGTCGCACCTAAATGAGTTACGACCTGATCCTCTTACTAGAAGAGCCTTCTATGAAAACCGTGTTAGAGGTGATCCTCCCTAAACTAATTCCTGAAAATATTATTTATATTTGTATTGCTCACGAAGGTAAGCAAGATCTCGCTAAATCAATTCCCAAGAAGATTAGAGCTTTTAGCTTCAATCCTGACATAAAATTTATAATTGTTCATGATCAAGACTCTCATGACTGTAAACAGCTAAAGGCTGATTTGTTGCAGCTTTGTCAACAAGAAGGAAAGCCAGAGACAATGATCCGCATTATTTGCCATGAATTGGAATCTTGGTTCCTTGGAGATCTTGTCGCCATCGAAAAAGCTTATGGCTTAAAACCCCAAAGTTTAAGTAAAAAACAAAATCAAAATAAATTTCGTGACCCTGATCGACTCAACTCTGCGAAAGAGGAACTCAGAATGTTAGTTTCAGAATATTATCCCGGCACACACTCTAGAACGATTGCACCCCATTTATCTTTAGATAAAAATACATCTTGTAGTTTTCACATTTTTCTTGACGGTATCAGGAAAATATATCCTACTGAGCCATTTTAGCTCGGCGATGGGACTTTTTACTCGAAGAACCTTCCTGGAGCTTCTCCAAGGGAGAATTAAGAGTTTTTTCTGCCAGAGTCGCAGCAGATTTTTTGGTAGCAGTTGCTTGAGAAATTAAGGAGTCAGCAAAAGCGATCGAATCCGCCGCCGAATGTCCACCGGCCAACTGGGC
>JAYUSV010000235.1:0-6086 GCA_043755495.1 Synechococcales cyanobacterium | reverse complement strand
ATATCTGGGTACTTGCCATCTTCTTCCCACACTACCCATGAGCGTCGGGGTTGACGCTGGGTATTTTTGACTAGGAAAAAGTCGGGGCCACGAAAGTCCCGATTTTTGAGCTGTTGGCGGCTAAAGTAAACGGTTAGGTTGGCTCCAATGAAAAAATCATCTCGATCTCGCCACAGCCATTCGAGGCAGCTTACTAGCAGCATTGCTTGTAAATAGTGCAGACTACTTTCCATTTCGGGTTCGTCACTAGCCAACAGGTTGCTGTCGGGCAATAGGTTGGCAAATTCTTGAGAAGAGATAGTTGGCATGATTTTAGGTACCAAGTACACGGTCTTCGATCTGGGTTACGGGTGAAAACTCACTGTTCGATTTTAGCTCAGAGTAACGTCGATCGAACCAGTGATATATCTACTCGGACAAATCACTGCAATTTTAGAAAGAATAGGTTCAGAGTAATAGCCAGCGACTAGATATTGAAACTAGTCTACCCGGTACATTTCACGAATTAGCTGAAATTGCAGCGTTACTTACAGATTTTTTACAAGATTGCAAACCATTCATAATTGCTGACTAAGTAGCCGTATCGTTGCACAACAACCGAATATGAACGAACTGAATTAATTGCTGGACAAATTACCCTGATGGTTGCTAAAGGAACACCCCACGTTATCACTCTGCAACTGCTAGCCAGCTAAGTATGACCGCTCTCATTCGTACTCAAGATCCCATTCATCTCGATGATTCCTCCGAACCAGAACCAGACTTAGTAATCGTTCGAGGGGAAATTTTAGATTACATTGATCGCCATCCTCAACCCAATGATATCCACCTCCTGGTAGAAGTTGCCGACTCCACACTCAGCTACGACTGCCAAGTCAAAGACAAAATCTACGCTAAAGCTGGCATTCCAGACCACTGGGTCATAGACCTAAAAAATCGCCAATTCCATATTTTTCGTGACCCACAGCCAACTGGCTACGCCAGTCACTTAATTTTAGCGGAATTTCAAACCGTTTCTCCCTTAGCATTTCCTGCTGTTGTTATCTCGATCTGCTCCATTTTGCCACCAGTTTAATCGCGCCACCTGACCGATGACGGGTTAATAAATCTTTGACTAACATTGGTTGACCAGTTCTTTCTTCATTTCATGCAGGTCTCCGAGCAAGATATTCGCACCCAACTCCAAAAAATTTGGGGCTACTCCGATTTTCGACCACCTCAAGGGGAAATTGTGCGCAGCCTCTTGCAACAGCAAGATACTCTGATTGTCTTGCCCACCGGAGCCGGTAAATCAATTTGCTTTCAACTCCCAGCGCTCTTGCAACAGGGCGTGACGATCGTGGTGTCACCATTGGTTGCCCTGATGGAAAACCAAGTCCAAGAACTACGGGCACAGAACTTAGCCGCTGCCACCTTGCATAGTGAACTGCCGACTACTCAGCAGCGCCAGACGATCGAACTCCTCAAAGCCCAAAAACTCCGATTACTTTATTTATCACCAGAGACATTGCTAAGCGATCGAGTCTGGTCAATTCTGATCCAACCCCAGCTCCAAATCAACGGCCTAATTTTAGACGAAGCTCATTGTCTTGTGCAATGGGGCGAAACCTTTCGCCCCGCCTATCGGCGTTTGGGTGCGGTGCGACCAGCGCTTTTAGCTCAGAAACCAGCAGGAACCAAGATTCCAATTGCCGCTTTTACTGCCACGGCTGACCCATCTGCCCAAAAAGTGATCACCGAGACTTTGCAGCTCGATCGGCCCACCAAATTCCTAATCAATCCTCACCGCCCCAACTTACATTTATCTCTCCAGACTGTCTGGACTCCCCGAGGTCGCCATCAAAAGTTGAAGCAATTCATCGATCAATTTCCCCAGGAGGCCGGATTGGTTTATGTCCGCACCCGCCGAGATGCCGAAGAACTAGCAACTCTCCTGACTCAAACTGGCTCCAAAACCGCCCCGTATCATGCCGGACTCGGTGCCCAGCAACGACGAAAAATTGAGCAACAGTGGCTGACTGACGAATTGCAATTTGTGGTTTGTACTTGTGCCTTTGGGATGGGCATTAATAAACCGGACGTGCGCTGGATCACACATTATCAGACACCTTTGCTACTCAGCGAATATGTCCAAGAGGTGGGAAGAGCGGGGCGAGACGGTAAACCAGCAGCGGCAATGATGTTGGTCTGCGAGCCTACCGGCTGGCTGTATCCCGATGACAAACAGCGTCAAACTTTTTTTCTGAGTCAGCTTGCTCAGCTCGATTTACAAGCTCAGCAACTGGCCAAGAAAATTCCGATCGCAGGCAACCTCACCGAACTCAAACAACAGTTGCCCCAGGCCGAAATTTCTTTAGCCATCTGGCAAAGCCAGGGACAGCTTACTTGGCAGACTCCTTTTACTTTTCAACGCAACCCTGGCAAATTAAAAAGTCGTGATCGAGGTGCATATGCGCAAATGCTGACATATGCTAAGACTAAGAATTGCCGTTGGCAATATTTACTCACCGCTTTTGGCTTTACCGACCAAGGTGCCCACTGGCGCTGCGGCCACTGTGATCGCTGTAAGTAACAGCTTAGCTATCGATGCCCCCTATCTATTTTTATAAAGTCGATCGACCCTATGGTTATTTTTCTAACTTTTCACCCCATGCTATTGAACTAGGTAATCAGCAATGGCCAACTGTAGAACATTATTATCAAGCCCAAAAATTCTGGGGTAGCGAGTTAGAGTATCTGATTCCTAAAATTCGATCGGCTACCACTCCAGAACTAGCGGCAGCGATCGGGCGAGAACCCAGTCATGTGCCAAGTACCGACTGGCCACAACGAAAATTAGCAGTAATGGAAAAAGCCCTGCGCCAAAAGTTCACTGCTCATTTAGAACTATGCGAGTTATTGTTGAATACTGGCACCGCCATAATCATCGAAGACTCTCCCGTAGATTACTTCTGGGGCTGTGGATTGGATCGATCGGGCAGTAACCATCTGGGTCGCATTTTAATGCAAATCCGTGCCGAAAATGCTCAAAATTAGCCAGAGTGAAATCTTGAATAATCTGGAAGGTTCGGGAACTTTGTAGCAAGCTGGTGTATCTTCATTGCCAAGAAGCAAGAACCTCATATAAATTATGCCGCCTATGTTTAGCATCCTCCGCTCGCAAAGTGTTCCTTTCAGGAAGTTGCCGATCTCCTTGGTACTTGCTGGTAGCGTGTTAATCGGGTTTAGCACTTCTGCTATCGCCAAACCACCAGCTAAATTGCCTATCAATGCAAGCGGAGAACAAAACGCCCGCAGAATTTATCAGCAAGCCCTGCCTGCTGTGGTGACAGTGTTGATTGGGCAAGGTCATGGCAGTGGTTTTGTGGTCAGCAAAGATGGCTTAATTGTCACCAATGCTCATGTCACCGGATCGGCTCCCAAGGTAGTCACGGTGCAATTTGCTGATGGTAGCAAGGCTCCTGCCGATGTGCTGGGTTTTTCTAAAAATCGCCAAGATTTATCTCTAATTAAGGTGAGTGGTCGGCGGAATATGCCATTTTTGCCTTTGGCCAGCGTCGGTGCTGCTAAGGTAGGCGATCGAGTGTATGCCATTGGTAGCCCCTTGGATACCGAAAATGCCAATACTTTTACTCAGGGCGATGTAATTCGGATTGATCGCAAAACGAACTATGTTATCCACACAGCCCTAATTAACCGAGGTAACTCTGGTGGTCCGTTGGTCAATAGTCAGGGACAATTAGTGGGAGTCAACTCTAGGGGCTACTTTGATACTCCTTTACCTGTAGTAGGTGCTGGTGGACAATTGATTGGCCAAGTGCGCACAGAAAGTGGTCAACAAGGAGCGATCAACATTAACCAAGTGCGAGAATTTTTGAGTGAGTTTCAGCGTGGTCAACTTTCGGCCAGACCAACCTACGAAGACCCTAGCCCCAGCCAAATAGCCAGCGCCAAAAATCGTCAATTCAAGGCTCTTCCGACCAATGGTAGTAGAGTTAGTGGAGAGTTGGTAGAAGGTGATAATCAATTAAATGACGGCAGCTATGTAGATGTGTATGCATTTGAAGCTACAGCAGGGCAACGAATAACCTTGGATTTAGTCAGCAAAGACTTCAACCCAGTGCTCTTGTTGTATTTTACTGGTAAAGAAGGTGTACCGACTGAAAAGCCGATCGCCCAAAATGATGACGCTGGTCCCGGAAATCTTAATTCTCGCATTAGCAGTTTTACTTTGCCCAACACGGGTGTGTATATGATCCAGGCTAATTCTAATGCGCGGGGCGAAAAAGGCAAGTATCAAATATCAGCAACTCTTGAATAGACATTAATTCATTATTTATTACGAGAATCACCATGCAGTCAATTAGCAAAATTTTTTCTGGACTTTTAGTAGCTGGTTTATTAGTTAGTGGCTTGCCTGTTCATGCTCAGGATGCTCCTGCAGAAGATCGCGCAGCCGATAGCCTACAGTTTTTTTGTGGTAAGACTTTCGATAGTGCTAGCGGCAACCAAATTCCTACTACTTTGGTCTGGCAGCCCGAAAAAGAAGGCAATGTGGCCTTGATTCGTTGGAAGTCGGAATATTTTGGTAAAGATACTCAAAAACGTTGTCAATTAGTTTCAGCCAAATTCCAAAAACTGTGGAATTCTGGTCAACTTAACTTTATTACTGCCGGGACAGTGAGAAAACAGCCGATCGTCTGCGGGGTCGCTAGTGAAGGCGAAACCTGTAGTGGTCAAAACCAGCTTTTTCAACTTAAGCCCTTTGCTGATTCTTCTGACTTAATTGCCCAACTAGAAGGGGTCTTTCAGGGGAAAGTGAGCAGTCCTGTGTATGAAAATGGTGGTAGTGCCAATAAGTATTTAAATATGCGGAGTTTATTGAAAAATCGCACAGCGGTATCTCGTCAAGCACCACCAAGTAAATAAAATTGGTGCAAATGAAATCGGTGATCGCTAAAATCTGCCTAGTCGGTCATTTATGTGGCTATCTATTGGTGACGAGATTATCTGCTGTGGCTACAGGCTGTGGGGAGGTAGTCTCACCGTTGCCTATTGCTCGTCAACCGCTGACTAGTATTGACTTGCACTCGCATATCAAACAAGTTACGGTGCGAGTGCAAACATCTAGTATCAGTGGTTCTGGGGTGATTTTCGATCGGGTCACTTCTCAGTTAGGCAGTCGTTATCGCCTGTTGACCAATGCTCACAATTTGTTCAAAGCTGATACGGCTCAGATTCAAACTAGCGATGGTCAGTTACATAGTGCCGTGCGCACCCACACTCAAGTCTTGGCTGTCAATGATCTGGCAGTGCTGGAGTTTATTAGCCCAAATATTTATCGATCGGCAGAGTGGTCGCAGCAGTCAATTACCAAAGATACTGCGGTGGTTGCAGCGGGCTTTGAGTTCGATCGACCAGAAATTACCATGACTCCTGGAGCCGTTTCTTTGGTGTTATCTCAGCCACTAAAGCGGGGATATCAGTTGGGCTATAGCGGGCGCATCCGCCAAGGGATGAGCGGCGGCCCAATTTTAGATCACACCGGGCTGTTATTAGGGGTGAATGCGGTTTCGGCCTTTCCAATTATCAACAGAGGCTATGTTTTTGCCGACGGCACTCGCCCCAGTCCGGCAGCTATCAAGCAGTTACGTCGATCAAACTGGGGTATTCCAGTTGCACCTTACTTGGCTTGTATCAAATAGTTATTCTTCGAGTTTGGCTGCCCGACTTTCTAACCAGAGAGGTACACCAATCCAAGCTGCGGCAATGAGTAGTGCCACAATTGCAAATTGACCAACCCAGGCAATCAGTTGTTCTAAGGAGACAAACTTGCCCACGGTGTAGGCGATGCCGGTCATAATTGCAGCCCAGCTCAATGAGCTAGCAAGGTTTACACCCAAAAACTGAGGTAAGGGCATTTCTACAACTCCAGCCATGGGGCTGGCAAAGATGCGGAGCAAGGCAATAAATCGACCGAAAAATACTGCTTTGACGGCGTTTTCGGCAAACTTGTCTTTGATTTCGTCTAATTTTTTATCAGACACTCGAAAAATCTTGGCGATTTTCTGCATTAGTGCCCAGCC
>JAYUSV010000234.1:0-2132 GCA_043755495.1 Synechococcales cyanobacterium | reverse complement strand
CCACCTAATATACTCACTTGGTTTTGCCCAATCCCAAGCACTTTTTACACCATTTTCAAACAACTTAGCATTTTTCAATCCTGCCTGTGCTTCTATCCAGTAGCGCGTTTCACGTTCTATAAAACGTGTCGCTCACGATTTTGAGGAAACCTCAAAATACGCGAAGCACTAATGGATCGTCCATCCTTCACATCTCTCGGGGGGGGGGAAGGTTCTCGCCCACGCGAGTATAAACTTCATCTCCTTCTATGGTTATGTCTGCCTTCTCTGGGGCTGGCGGCGACCATTCAGACAAAAAACTTGATAAGCATTCTTCCCAGTGAATAACACTGTTTGGTGCTACTCCAATAACTCTGGCTGTCGCTCTCATCCCCAGTCCTTCGCTTCTCATTTTCATTGCTAAGGAGACTATCTCTACTGGTGTTTGGAGATTGGCTATTGGTCTCCCGCTTCTTTCATTGAATCTCCTTCCGCATCCATTACACAAGTACCGTTGAATAGTTTCACCGACTGATTAGCCTTTTCCATTTTTGACAACACTTGTGCTTTCACAATATATACAAGCGGGATGTCATCTTACTCTGGACTTTCAATCTGGGCTTACGCTCCAAAGAAATCTGCAACCTCAACGTCGGTTCCAGAACCCAAGACTACGAAAGAGAAAACATTTTCCTCATCACCAACACGCCTCGAATGGTGCCGATTCTTCCCCAGCTCGATCAGCAACCAAGCAATCGCCCAACAAAAAAGAGTTTTGAACATGCTAAACATATTCAAAACTCTTTTTTTATACATAAGCTGGTGGACAGACTCGAACTCCCGACCGGCTGATTACAAATCAGCTGCTCTACCAACTGAGCTACACCAGCAAACTTTTCTAAATATATCATACCCAGGTTCGATCGACCACACTCAAAAAAATATTTTTCCAACTCAAATCAACCGCTCCCCCAAAAACCCCATCATCCTTTGCTTAACCCGATCAGTCGGGTGACCCACCTCGCCAGCGTCAACACCGCATGAGCATTAGGCAAAATCCCCACCGCATTTCCTGCCGCCCCCATCACCCCCGCATTCTGCATCATCAGAGAAATCAGTCTGGTGAAAATCTTGCATAACATTGGGTTGATGGGGCAAATTTTGGCTCTTTACTTGGGATCTGGCTTTCTACTAGAATAAAAGGCTCAATACTCTCACAAGGAATCAAGAATGCATTGGTGGCAGAGGATTTGGCAAAAATTAGGCTTCAGCAAATACCTTATTATCTTAGGCTGTCTGTTGTTCCTTGGTCTACATAGCTGTGCCCAAAATACCGTAGAAATTGTTTTGGTTTCCAACAGCGTCACCAAAACCGCCTATCAGCAAATTACCGATAAGATTGCCGAACAGTGGCAAAAAGACCACAAGCAAACCGTGATATTTAGCCAAAGCTATGGTAGCTCTGGTGCTCAGACCCGATCGGTGATTGCGGGTCTTGAAGCTGATGTGGTGGCTTTAGCTCTAGAACCAGATATCAGCAAAATCCAAGAAGCCAAAATTCGTGATATTTCTTTGATTCAACCAGGATGGCAAAAAGAATTTCCGGGTGGCTCGATCGTCAGTAAATCGGTAGTAGCTCTTGTCACCCAACCCGGAAATCCCCAGCAAATTAAATCTTGGTCAGATCTGCTGCGTCCGGGGCTAAAAATTATTACCACTAACCCCAAAACTTCTGGAGCAGCCCGCTGGATATTTTTGGCACTGTGGAATGGTCTAGATAATCCGACCGAGGCCAAAATGCAGCAGGTTTATCAAAACAGCGTGGTCTTAGCGAAAGATGCTCGGGAAGCTAGCGATGTGTTTTTCAAGCAAGGTCAAGGAGATGTATTGCTGACTTATGAAAATGAGGCGATTTTAATTGGTAAAAAAGGCGAAAAACTAGACTATATTTCGCCGCCGATAAATATTTCGATCGATCTGCCGGTCGCAATAGTAGATGCCAATGTAGATAAACACGGCAACCGAGCAGTAGTAGAGGCATTCACTAAGTATCTGTTTGAGACAACGGCTCAGCAGGAATTTGCTAAAGTGGGCTTTCGATCGATCTTACCCGCAGTCCAAAAAGAATTCGCCCAACAATATCAGCCGGTCAA
>JAYUSV010000233.1:0-2133 GCA_043755495.1 Synechococcales cyanobacterium | reverse complement strand
TATCGATCGAGAATGCTTCTGGTCGAGACTTGAGCGGGGTGCCATATCTAAACTTTGGTAATGCGATTCAGATCGGTGGTTTAGCTGCTGGGGCGACTAGTAGCGCCATTCGGGTGTTAATTGATAACCCAAATGAATCACCATTTGCCTTGACTGGTCAGGTGTTAGTGGGGCCAGCGGATACAGCCCCAGTGCTGAAGCAGTTGGGAACTTTACAGGTGCAGGTGGGCGATCGGCTTTCGTTAGAATTACTAGAGCTGGATACCGAGCCAGGGACAGTTAACGTGGATATTGAGTCAGCCAAAGGCTTGCCAACTGGTCAATTGAATGGAGCAAACGAGCTGCTATTTACGCCCGCACCTGATGAAGTAGGCGAGTATGAATTTGTGTTGGTAGCAAAGTCTGGTGAGTTTACAACGCGACAAACGGTGAAACTACAAGTAGTAGCAGATCCGATAACTACAACTCGGGTATCGGGAGTGTTGAATGATGTTAGTGGCAATGCGCTGGCCGGAATTAATGTAGCGATCGGCTCCACCAGAGGCGTAACCGATTATAATGGTCGATTTAATTTGGTGTTGGCAGATAGTGACTTGATAGCACCGCTGACAGTGTTTGACCAAGTAAACGTCAACCGTACTGGTTACGTAGGCACAACCACTGATCTAACATCATTGCTAGGCAGGGAGCTGTATCGAGGTGCTAAAAACGAAGCGATTGCACCGATTTATTTAAGCGCAATACGTCCAGCTACCATAGTAGAAAATCGAGATACGTCTTTGACGGTGACAGATGCGCTGTTGCCAGATGTAGCCTTGTTTGTTGGTGTAGATGGGGTAGTAGATGCCGTCGGTAAGAAGATCGTAGCGCAGATTTCGTTAACAGAAATATCGTTAGATAATGTGCCAGTGAACCTACCAGAAGAAGCAAGTCCAGATTTCTTGTTGGTGGTACAGATAGAGGGCGGCACATTAACATCACCGGCGCTGCTATACTTACCAAATCGGGCGGAGTATGGAGCAGGGACAAGGATGAATCTGTGGGGTTTAAATCCAGCGACTGGCCAATATGAAGTGATTGGTCAAGGGGTGGTATCGGCTGATGGAAAAACAGTGGAGACTACTGATGGTGGCATTCAGCGCAGTGGTACTTATTTCTTTGCGCCAGTACCGACTCAGACTTTGGCGGATGCTGATAACTTGTTGATTGGCTCAGAATCTAACTTGTATCAAGGAGCGATCGAAACCATCAATTCCGAGGTGAACTTAGATGATGGTTCAGTAACAGATACCCAAAACCTGACCAGCTATCAATCACTGGGAGTAAATCGTCAGTTCCAACTCAGATATAATTCCAAATGGGCAGATCCTACCCAGTTCTTCCAAGCAACCTACGACAAAATAGATACTAATCAAGGATATAAATGGCTAACCCAAAGGATTGTAATTAAACGAGGTAAATTCGAGCAGGTGGCACCAGGAGCTTCTCGCTACATAGATGGTGCAGGTGGAATTCTGTTTAAACCAATATCATCGATCGGTTTATCTGGAGGAGAAAACTTCTATGAGCTAGGCAGTAACACCGAAAAAATCTCAAGTGGATACCTGCCAGTAGACTTTAGTGAAAGAGGGTCAGGAGTTTACCAAATAGAGCAAAGTGTTGGGCTGAAAAAGAGAGTAACTTTCTTTGGAGCAAGCCGCTACTATGGCTCTGTAACCAAGACAGGAATAGATAAAGTAGTAGTAAATCGTTCAGATTCACGGTATGGAAATGCCGACTTTGGCAGAGGATGGAGCTTAGTAGGATTACAAGAATTACTGTTGACCAAAACTGGTCAAGCCAGTGATACACCGCTGTATCGAGATAAAACAGTAGCAGCAAAAGTAAACGATGACTTACCGATCGCTTTTGTAGATGGGAATGGTCAAACAATTGTGTATCGACCAGGGCAAAAGCTGGGGGGAGTACTGAGCTTCACTGGGCCAGCCGGAGACTACTCTAAACTCGAAAAGCTAGCAGATGGCAGCTATCGCCGGACGATGTTAGATCAGACAGTGTATGTGTTTGATGCTTATGGTCAGTTAGAGAGCGTGACCGATCGAAACAGTAACCAAACAACTTATAGCTATGATG
>JAYUSV010000232.1:0-6133 GCA_043755495.1 Synechococcales cyanobacterium | reverse complement strand
CAATACCCATAAGAACTTCCTAAAAACTTCCCACCCATTCTAAAGCACGATTCCACGCCCACCAAGGATCTTTATCTTTGTTACGGAGTTGACAGGCTCTGCTGCTCACATGGGCAACATGGCCACCGTTTTTGGTGAGCATTAAGTCGATCGACTTTTGGCCTTGACAAATATATTCTAACTCGGGAGCCAGAGTCGGATCAAACAGCGGGTCATCGGCGGCGTAAATAATCAGGGTTGGTAAATCTAGTTCTTCTAAGAAGTAAAGCGGACTGGTGGCCAAATAATATTCTTGGACAGTAGCAAAGCCCAGGTTATGAATTACTAACTCTCGATCGAAGCCCTCAATGTCGGTGGCGCGTTCGATCGCTCGAGGGTCAATATGGTCGGGGTGAGCAGCATGTAACTTCCAGGCCAAAGAAGTCAAAGCCGCCGAGATCCGGCATTCTAATAATCTTTTGATGGGATGGTTGACTAAGTAGGTCAAAGATCGATGAGATTCTAACGCCGGACAAAGGACAAAGCCCCCAGCGATTTCGCCCGCAGCTAAGCCCACAGCCGCCGAGAGCTTGGTGGCTTGGCGCAGTCCCCATAAAGCTAACTGACCACCCAAAGAGTAACCACTAAGCCAAAAGGGAGCCGGACAGC
Organism: Synechococcales cyanobacterium; assembly: GCA_043755495.1. GTDB lineage: Bacteria > Cyanobacteriota > Cyanobacteriia > Cyanobacteriales > Chamaesiphonaceae > JAAFHZ01. The sequence continues at coordinate 5,485 of JAYUSV010000232.1, read as the reverse complement.
CCAAAGCCTTAGATTGAGCGGCAATCCGAATAAAATCTTCACCTTCAGAGAGTCCATCAGAAGTGAGAGCCGGTGAGAGGATTGCCGTTTGGCCATGGGCACGCCAGTCAAACAAAACAACGGCCAGACCTTTATCGTAGGCTTTGCGGCCCAAGATTCTTAGGAACCATTGGTCTTGCAGGGTGCCGGTGATTCCATAGGTGGCAACCAAAGTGCCGATCGGGTTGGGAGGAATGGCCACAATGCCGAAGATGGGGACGTTGTCGGCCCCTTGGAAAACGTGCTCACGGTAGATTGGCTCCGGTTCAATCGTGTGCTTTTGCCACTGTCTACTGGTATTCAAGGCCGTGTTAATGGTCATGGTCAGGCCGTTGGCCAGCCACCACGGGGCTTGAAACTCTGCTTGCATGTGAAGATAATTTAAGATGTGTGTCTTCTAGGATACACCTTAGATCGATCTCCGCACCAGTGGGCTCAAGAAAGAAAGTTGTGAGGAGGCGATTTGAACCATAAAAGTTAGCTCAATGGTGAACTATCCTTTCTTTTTTGCTAAATGCCGATCGAAGAAAGCCAAAGTCATTGCCCAAGCCTCTGCTGCGGCTGGTTGGTTATAGCTGTCTCGTCGATCGTTCATAAAGCCGTGACCAGCTCCCGGAAACACATTAACGGCATAGCGCTTTTTGGCCAGTTAAGAGAAGGTCGCGTCTTTTCATGTTTAGCCTATCTGAAGATGGAATTAATAATCTCAGTCTCGTCAAAATCAAAGAAATCGTCATCATCAATGTACATTTTTTTCAACGCCGGACCACGCTTGAATTTTTCAACCGTGATTTCTTTGTTGGAGAAGGAAAGGACAAAATCGCGGATGATTTGCACATTTTCTAGATTGTTCTCGGCTTCGGCCATAAGTTCTTCGATCGGCTCTATCCCCTGCTTTTTAAGAGTCTGATATTCTTTCAACATCTGACCGGGCTGGCTCTTCTTCATTTCCTTCATTTCTTTTTGGATCGAAACCTGCTGTTCTTTCAGCAGCTCATTCTCTCGATCGAGCTGCTTACAGCGAATGGTTAAATCATCGGCGTTGGTAAGATCAATTATTTCTCCCACATCATATTGCTTCTCAATTTCCAGTAACCGCGCCAAATCGCCTCTTTGGTAAGCAGCATTTATCTCTTTCATCACCTCTTCATAATCGGCCTTCTTCGCTTCATCTGGCAACTTATCGGGGTGGAACACTGACGCTAGGCGGAGAAAGGTCTGACGAATTTTGCGAGCTTCCTCTCGATCGATCTTGCCAGTTTCGGGTTCATTGTCTTCAGTATCAAAATAGTTACCAAAGCCCCTGCCCCCCGATTCATTTTCAGATTCTTCCTCATCAGAATCCTCGGGTTCACCTCTAAAATTAGGGTCTAAACCCAATAGCTCTTCTAAAAAACTCTTTGGTCTGCGATTGGGATTGATGCTAATGGCTTGACTAGTTTGCAAATAAAAATACACCCCCTCTACCATCTTGACCGTGTTTTTGCCCATCTTGCGAGTATCAAAAATCTTAGTAAAGATTTGATGGATTTCCTCATCCAAAACCTGGATCTGGCTCATGAACACACTACCGCGCGTGATCATTTCTCGTCCGATTTCCTCCACATCGCCCACAAACTTGTCTAGTTCTTGACGTTTTTTACTAATTTTCTTTAGTAGTTTCTCATTCTCTTTTTCTAATCCGGTCAGTCGCAGATGTAGATCAGTAAGAGCCAGAGCTGGCTCTGGATCGGATGCTGGAACTGTTGCTACAGAGGGCTTTGGCGTGGTGCCTTTGGTACGAATAGATTTCGCTGGTGCTTTGGTGGAAGCTTTTTTAGAGGTGGGAGGCATAAGAAAAAAGGAAAACTTAGGACTCAAGGTAGCATCTATTTTGCCCCGAGCCTAGGTAAAGGCAATATTTTGCCGGAATCACAAATATTTTTTGAATGCACGGTACAGGAGTTGAACCTGTCTGGTACGAATTATGAGCTCGTTGCCTAAACCGCTCGGCCAACCGTGCAAGATATCAAACATCCTAGCAAAAAATCGATCGCATTGACCCCTGCTACCAAAAACTTAGAAATAGCTCAACCAAACCAATCCCGAAAGCACTGCGGTATAATCTGGATGGCTTTCAGTCTATATTAGTACAAGCGGTCACTCTTCAAGGTTCTAGAACAATGCGTATAGCCAACAACATCACCGAACTAATCGGCTCTACGCCTCTGGTTCGTCTTCAGCGTATCCCCCAGTCGGTCAACTGTGGAGCAGAAATTTTAGTCAAGCTAGAAGGAATGAATCCGGCTGCTTCCGTCAAAGATCGGATTGGCATCAACATGATTTTGGCCGCCGAGAAAGAAGGATTAATTGTTCCCGGCAAAACAATACTAGTAGAGCCAACTTCTGGTAATACCGGCATCGCTCTAGCCATGGTGGCAGCGGCTAAAGGCTACACGCTGATCTTAACCATGCCCGAAACCATGAGCTTAGAGCGCCGTGCCATGCTCAAAGCCTATGGCGCACAGCTAGAGCTAACTCCCGGTGCCGAGGGTATGAGTGGCTGTATTCGCCGCGCTCAAGAAATTGTCGATAAAACTGCTCATGCTTACATGTTGCAGCAGTTTCGCAACCCGGCCAACCCCGAAATTCATCGCCTGACCACTGCCGAAGAAATTTGGACAGATACCGAAGGCAAGGTAGATATTTTGGTAGCTGGAGTCGGTACCGGAGGCACGATTACTGGCATAGGCGAAGTTCTCAAAGCTCGAAAACCAGGATTTAAAGTAATAGCCGTAGAACCCACCAATAGTCCGGTGCTTTCCGGTGGTAGACCTGGCCCACACAAAATTCAAGGTATTGGCGCAGGCTTTGTACCCCAGGTATTAAAAGTAGACCTCATAGATGAAGTAATTACAGTGAGCGACGCTGAGGCGATCGACTATGGCCGCAGACTAGCCCGAGAAGAAGGCTTACTGTCGGGGATTTCCACCGGGGCGGCGCTATGTGCGGCGATTAAAGTGGGCAGTCGTCCAGAAAACAAAGGTAAGCTGATTGTGATGATTCAGCCCAGCTTTGGTGAGCGTTATTTGAGTACGCCGCTATTTCAAGATCCTGAAGTAAAGCCATAAACTAATCCGATGGCCACTCATTATCAAACCCTCCAAGTTACTCCCCGTGCCACGGCCAGCGAAATCAAGCGCGCCTATCGAGAGCTGGCCAAGCAGCATCACCCCGATGTTCATGGCTCGGCCACGGCCACGATCGATCGAATGGTGGCAATCAATGCCGCTTACGAAGTCCTGAATGATCCTGGCCGCAAGCGAGACTATGATCGATCGCTTCAGCAGTCTCTGCCATTAACTCTAGAAGTCAAGGTAGGCAAAGGCCCTAGCACCAAGCGCCCCCGCGAGCGCAGCACTGATGTAGATAGCCAAATGGAACAGTGGCTCAACGGGGTCTATGCACCGATTAACCGGGCAGTTACAGCGATCATCAAACCTTTCAAAAGCCAAGTCCTGGCTCTCTCGGCAGATCCTTTTGATGATGATTTATTAGGTGCCTTTGAGGCTTACTTGCTAGATTGCCAACGTCATTTAAAAAAAGCCGAAAAAATCTTACATTCTTTTCCTAATCCTGCCAACCTAGCCGGGATTGCAGCCAGTATGTATCACTGCCTAAATAGGGTGAGCGATGCGATCGAAGAATTAACTCGCTATACTACCTGCTATAACGATGAATATTTAGCCAGCGGCCAAGAACTGCTCAAAATTGCTGCTGAGCTGCAAAAAGACGCCAAGCGCCAGTTAAAAATGATTTCTTAGATTTTGAGGAGTTTTAAGTATGTCTTGGAGTTCGATCAATCAAGTAATTACCAATATCACCCAACAACCGGCCTGGGATGCCTTTCGCGCTTGGCAAGAAGTGATGGACGCTTGGCCAAGAGTACTAACCAGCCTCCAAATCCAATCTACTGAGCAGATTTATCCTCGGACTCGCAGCGGCAGCGTTTTACAAGTGGCCACCCACAGCGCTGCTTTGGCAGATCTTTGTACTTGGCAACGTCGATCGATCCTCAAAACTCTCAACGCCACTCTCACAGATCCTTTAACTGATATCAGATTTAGCACCGGTCGCTGGCAGCTCCCGGCTCCGCCCACCCCCACTATCGATCAAGTCGATTACAGCTTAGATAATCGAGTATTGTGTCCCCAATGCACCGCCTGCACCCCCCAATGGGAGCTGGAGCGCTGGGCGGTCTGTCGGTTTTGCATTGTGGAGCAGTGGTAAGCAAAAGATGATGCCATACTTAAAGAATTGCAAATCTCTGTTCTCATCATGCCCGAACCATCCGATTCCACCCAAACCCCCACGCCTTTACTCACCAAGCTCTGGCAAAGCTGGGGTGAAAACCTCAAAATCTTGATTGCTGCGGTCATCTTAGCTCTAGTAATTCGCACCTTTGTTGCCGAACCTCGCTTCATTCCTTCGGCTTCGATGGTGCCTACTTTAGAACTAGGCGATCGATTAGTAATAGAAAAAATCTCTTATAAACTCCATCCCCCAGCCTATTCTGACATCGTAGTCTTTGCCGTGCCGCCACAACTACAAGCAGAAGGGTACCAAGCCGATCAAGCTTTTATTAAACGGGCGATCGGGCTACCGGGCGATCGAATTGCTCTCAAAAATGGTCGGGTCTATCGCAATGACATAGCTCTAGCCGAACCCTACGTCACCATCACCCCCAAACCCGAAGACATTGGCAACATCACTGTTCCTGCCAATGAAATCTTTGTGATGGGCGACAACCGTAATAATAGCAATGACTCCCGCTATTGGGGCACTCTACCCATGCAGAACCTGATCGGTAAGGCTGTTTGGCGATTCTTTCCTCTGACTCGCTGGGGCAAGCTGTGATATTTGAGACCTTTCTGATTCGGTAGGTCTTTTTTCTTGGCAATCCGTAACATGTAGTTTTGCCTTCACAATTTGTAATCAAATAAAATCTTCTATTCTTTAATACTGGCAAACAATTCTATCAAGTCCAAAACTACTGCCATATGTGCTTTTCAAAAAGAACAAACCTCATAGGTGGTTTTTTGACCCGAGTGAAACATAAACACAAGCTACTGAAAGCATAAATTAACGCAAAAAACTGTAGCCTGGACTACATTTTTTGTGAACTTGTCCTTATATTCTGGTTGATGATCAATTAAGTACAATAGTGGTTGTGCTTAATCTCTTAACTAGAGCTTTCACGAGTAAGAAAACAAACATGGATAATCTAAATCTTGCCAATAATTCCAATTTGCCATCTGGAAATGCTTATTTAGATGTTTCCAGTAATAATTCCTTGCCTCAGGATATTTTTCAGCTTAAACAGCAGGAGCCTCACACCTACCCGCTTCGGGAGGTGTTGAGAGGAATGCGCGCGAGTTGAGGATTCCAGCACCTACAAGATACAGAA
>JAYUSV010000231.1:0-6156 GCA_043755495.1 Synechococcales cyanobacterium | reverse complement strand
TCTACTAGCTTCAGCAATGCCTTAAATCGCCTAATCCACCAAGCATACTGAGTTTTTTGTAAATGCTCCCAGTTGTATACCGGGTTGCCCCAAAGCTGACCCGTTTCGCTGAAATAATCCGGTGGCACCCCAGCCATCTGTGCCACCAAACCTGTCTCCGGTTCAAGCTGAAAACTCTCGGGGTTTGCCCATACATCGGCGCTGTCGTGAGCCACATAAATAGGAATATCGCCAATGATTTTAATTCCAGCTTCGTTGGCATAAGCCTTCAGCTTTAACCACTGGCGCTGGAAAGCAAATTGAATGAATTGGAAATAGTAAACTCGATCGACTAACAGCTCACTATAACTATTGATCGCCGCCTCTTTGCGCAGTGCAATATCCTTTGGCCACTCATACCAGGGAGTATCTTGCAGATGCTCGTGCACCGCCATAAACAGTGCATAATCTGGCAACCAAGCCGATTCCCGCTCAATAAAAGCGTGGAATTCTTGTTCTTGGATAGCGGTGCCGTGACTGCGAAAATTGCGGCAGGCGGTATCTAAAATCTCGATTTTGGCTTCAATTACTCGATCGAAATCTACTTTATCCAGCGAAAAATTCTTGAATCTCTCTAAGTCTGCTGCTGGCACCCACTCCTCAGCCACCAATTTATCGGGGCTAATCAGCAGCGGATTTCCGGCCAACGCCGAATAGCAAAGGTAAGGCGAATTACCATAACCAGTTGGCCCCAAAGGCAAAGTCTGCCAATAGCTCTGCTTGGTGCGCTGCAAAAAGTCGATGAATTGATAAGCTCCATCGCCAAGATCGCCGATACCGTAGGGGCTAGGCAAAGAAGTAGGATGCAGAAGTACACCAGCAGAACGGGGGAAGGTCATAGAAAATTTTGAAGGCAATCTCCCAAATGATATTACAGGACGGACTGCTAAACACAGTACCTCTCGATAGATGGCTCCCATGCTAAAAAATCATCTTCTTTGGCGATCCCCAAAAATCACTGATGTCTTAGGGCTATCCTCAACTATGTTGTAGTTTTTGATCTATTTAATCCTTCAGTGGGTTGAGCTACAACTGATAACTTCTCTTGCGCCTTTGGTAATGGATCTGCTTCCACTAGAACCGATCGACTATTGTACTTATTCATCGATTTTTCCACTCCAGCACTCACAGAGAGATCTACTGCATCCACCGCTAATTGGAGAATTTCAGCGACGATCGACGACTCTGCCGTCGAGAACTTACCCAAAACATGAGAAATCGTCTCATCTTGACTTTTGCCTATACCCATCCGCAACCGAGGAAACGTCGGTGTGCCCAAATGACTAATAATCGACTTCATACCATTGTGACCACCAGCCGAACCGGTTAGCCGAATACGCAGCTTACCCAAGGGCAAATCCAGATCGTCATACAGCACCAAGACTTCTGTGGGTTTTAGTTTGTACCAGTCCAACACCGATCGAACAGATTGGCCAGAAAGATTCATAAAAGTCTGGGGCTTCAGCAGTACAATCTTTTGGCGTTCGACCCAGCCTTCCCCGACCTGTCCCTGAAATCTTTTTTGGTCGGACACTGGAATTTGCCAGCGCTTTGCCAATTGATCGACTAAATCAAAACCAATATTGTGACGAGTTCGATCGTACTTTGTCCCTGGATTCCCCAAACCCACAATCAGTCTGGGGAATACTTCTACCACTTCAGATTCAGTCATAATGTTGTTTGTTTATAGTTGCAGTCCAATCTAAATTTTAGTCCCACGCTCAGTCACTTTTATATCGCCTGATCAAATCATCGCTAACTGGTCAGTCGTAGGACATAGACTTTTTGTCAATAGTAACTTGAGACAGCGGTTTGATCGACTTGATAATCGTGAGAAAACCTGTTAACTTCTGTAAAGAGTGATTGAGTGGCAAATAATCTAGACATTAAGGAAATCTCATGAGTAACGTTCAAGCGACTTTCAAGGCTACGGAAACAGCGTTTCATGTTGAGGGGTATGAAAAAATTGACTTCAGCTTGCTCTATGTGGAGGGAGCTTTTGCAATCGAGAATACTGAGATTGCCCAGAGCTACCGTCAATTTGGCCGCTGTCTGATGGTGGTAGATCAAACAGTTCATAAGCTATATAGAGAGCAGATTCAAGCTTATTTTAAGCATCATGAAATTGATTTAACCGTTTTTCCCGTTTCAATTAAGGAAACAGACAAAACTTTACGATCTTTTGAACGAATTGTTGATGCGTTTGCAGATTTTGGATTGGTACGTAAAGAGCCTGTCCTCGTCGTTGGTGGTGGTTTAACCACAGATGTAGCTGGCTTTGCTTGTGCCACTTATCGCCGTCGCACAAACTACATCCGAGTGCCCACAACGCTGATTGGGTTGATCGATGCCAGCGTTGCTATTAAAGTCGCTGTCAACCATGGTAAGTTGAAGAACAGACTGGGTGCTTATCATGCATCTGGGAAAGTAATCCTAGACTTCTCTTTTCTAAAAACGCTGCCGGTAGACCAGGTGCGTAACGGTATGGCAGAGCTGATCAAAATTGCTGTTGTCGCCAACAACGGCATCTTTGAGCTGTTGGAGAAATATGGCGAAGAGCTTTTGCATACCCGCTTTGGTCACTTGAACGGGACACCCGAACTAAGGCAGGTGGCGCACCAGGTCACATACGATGCCATCAACACCATGTTGAGTTTAGAAGTGCCTAACTTGCATGAGCTGGATCTCGATCGAGTAATTGCCTATGGTCATACCTGGAGTCCAACCTTGGAGCTAACGCCAGAGATTCCGATGTTTCACGGTCATGGGGTCAATATTGACATGGCATTTTCGGCCACTATCGCTCAGCAGCGAGGCTATATTTCAGTGGGCGAGCGCAATCGAATTTTAGGGTTGATGAGCCGCATTGGTCTGGCGATCGATAGCTCTTATCTCACTCCCGAACTGCTCTGGAAAGCAACCGAATCGATCAGTCGGACGCGAGATGGCTTAATCAGAGCAGCCGTTCCTCACCCAATTGGGAGCTGTTCTTTCATTAATGATCTAACCAAGGCAGAGTTGGACAAGAATCTGGCGGTTCACAAAGAAATCTGTCGTGACTATCCTCGCGGTGGAGACGGTGAAGACATGTTCATATCGCTAGATTCAGTGAGTGCTCCTGTTTCAATGGGCATAGAAGTATGACAACCTCTACATCTTTAAGGTCTCCTAGACCGGTAACACCGCTGGGCATCTTAGCAACAAAGCTAGAGCACCTCAGCCAGCAGCTAGAAGCTTTAGATGTTGATGAAAAGCTAAAGCTTGAATTGCGACAAGCCTGGGAGCTGGCAAGTAGGTTAGATCCTTATCTGAGTCACTGTACGACACCAGAATCTTCCACTCTTAGATCGCTTGTCCAACGTACCCAAGCAGAAGATTGGAGCCAGCATTCTCCTAATGAGACACCTCAGCTAGAGCAAGAAATGCTCTCAGGACATGTGGAGGGTCAATTTCTAAAGTTCCTGGTGAATTTAACCCAAGCAAAGCGAGTATTAGAAATCGGGATGTTTACTGGCTACTCTGCCCTAGCGATGGCTGAAGCTCTACCTGATGATGGCAAATTGGTTGCTTGTGAAGTCGATGCTTATGTAGCGGAGTTTGCCCAGCAATGCTTTAACGAGTCTCCCATCGGTCACAAGATTTTGGTTAAAGTAGCACCAGCACTGTTGACGCTCCAGCAATTAGCCGCTGCCAACGAAACCTTCGATTTAGTCTTTATCGATGCTGACAAAGCGGGCTACGTAGACTATGTGAACACATTGCTAGACGGTGATCTGCTGGCACCTAACGGTTTAATTTGTGTAGACAATACCCTAATGCAGGGACAGCCCTACTTGTCTCGTGAATCTACAGCTAATGGGATCGCGATCGCCAGGTTTAACCTGGCAATGGCGGACGATGCTCGAATCGAGCAGGTGTTGTTGCCTTTGAGAGATGGTCTGACCATGATTCGTCGGGTGTAGACAATACTCTTACAGATTTCGATCGGAAGCTGTAAGAGTATTCCTTGAGTTAGTCCGAGTTATTTTTCCGAATTCTCCACCGAATTTTTCACTATGGGTTTTGAACAGGCAGGTCATAGACAACTACAGACGGTAGTGAAAACAGTAGCAACTCTAATATTGTTACTGTTTATGCTGCCTTTTAACCTTGCCCTCACCGGGACTGCCTTGCTTGTGGCTATTGTGGCTAAACCATCTAGAACGGTCGCAGATCACCCCCAAACGATCTTGATCAGTGGGGGCAAAATGACCAAAGCATTACAGCTAGCCCGATCATTTCATCGGGCAGGTCATCGGGTGATTTTGGTCGAATCATCCAAATATTGGCTGACCGGGCATCGATTTTCTTGGGCAGTCGATCGCTTTTATACTGTCCCTGAGCCTCAAGCAAAGAACTATATTGATGCGCTACTAGAGATCGTGCAGCAAGAAAAAGTAGATAATTATATTCCAGTCTGTAGTCCGGTGGCCAGTTATTACGATGCTCAAGCCAAACAAGCACTCTCAGAATATTGTGAAGTGATGCATTTCGATCCAGAGATGGTTCAAAAGCTAGATGATAAATCTGAGTTTTCGGCGATCGCCGCGTCCCTGGGTTTGACGGTACCTGATTCTTACTGCATCACCCAATCACAGCAGATCCTGGAATTCGATTTTGCCAGACGGAACCACAAATACATTCTTAAGAGCATTCCCTACGACTCTGTACGGCGGCTAGATCTTACTCAGCTACCCTGTAATACCCCGCTAGAAACAGCGGCGTTTGTCCAGAATTTGCCTATTTCGGCAAGTAACCCTTGGATTATGCAAGCGTTTATTACAGGGCAAGAATACTGCACTCATAGCACCGTGCGAAATGGGGAATTACAACTGCATTGTTGTTGTCAGTCATCAGCCTTTCAGATTAACTACGAAATGGTGGATAAACCTGAGATCGAAGCGTGGGTGAGAAAATTTGTTGGCGCTCTCAAGCTGACAGGGCAAGTTTCTTTTGATTTTATTCAGGCAGACGATGGCTGTATCTATGCGATCGAGTGCAACCCTCGCACCCATTCGGCCATTACGATGTTCTACAACCATACCGATGTAGCCAGAGCTTATCTAGAAAGCGATTTCCCAGTGATTCAACCCCTAAAATCTAGTCGCCCAACTTACTGGCTCTACCACGAAATTTGGCGATTGGTGACGCAGCCTATGCAGATCAAGCAGAGATTAAAAATTATTGCTGGTGGTAAAGATGCCATATTTGACTGGTTTGATCCACTGCCGTTTTTGATGGTTCATCATGCCCAGATTCCCTGGCTATTGCTAGCCAATTTGCGACAGCTTAAGGGCTGGGTTCGGATTGATTTTAATATTGGTAAGCTAGTTGAGCTAGCAGGAGATTAATTCATGGCACTGCGTGTTTTGCACTTGGTTGGGTCTGGGGTCAACGAGTTTTACTGCAATCTATCTCGCCTTTATGCTCAAGACTGCCTAGAGTCTACTGCCAATGTGGTGCTCTATGAATTTCACATCGCCTATATTACGCCCGATCGCCAATGGCGGTTTCCCACCGATTTGAGTCAGGAAGCAATTGCTTCAGCTTGCCCAATGTCTATGGCTGAGGCAATTCAGGCTCTGGCTACACTCAAAATTGATGTGATGTTACCACAGATGTTCTGCATCCCTGGAATGACTTATTATCGTGGTCTGTTCGATCTGCTGGAAATTCCTTACCTTGGCAATAAACCCGACGTGATGGCGCTAGCAAATGATAAAGCCAAAACAAAAGCAATCGTAGCAGCAGCAGGTGTCGTGGTGCCCGAAGGAGAACTGCTCCGCCCCGGAAGCAATCCCTCAATTGAGCCTCCAACGGTGATTAAGCCTGTGAATGCAGATAATTCTTTGGGGGTAGTTCTGGTAAGAAATCGCTCCGACTACGATACTGCCCTAAAGACAGCTTTTGCTTATGACGATGAAGTGCTAGTGGAGAGATTTATTGAACTGGGTAGAGAAGTTCGGTGTGGTATTGTCGTTCAGGATGGCCAGCTTGTCTGTTTGCCCCTAGAAGAATACAGCATGGATAAAGATAACAGGCCAATTCGGAGCTACGAAGATAAGCTAGGTCAAAACA
>JAYUSV010000230.1:0-2147 GCA_043755495.1 Synechococcales cyanobacterium | reverse complement strand
CACCCGCCTCAGCAATCTCTTGGGCTACATCAGCATCAGTCTTCGCAACTGGTTAGCCAATCCCTGGCGACGAACTTCGGTGATGATTATTTGTCTGTTAGGGGGCTATTTTCTGGGTGGTGCCGTGCCATTAATTTCTGGTCAAGCGGCAGTAGCAGATATCGCGACCGCCGCTGTGATGCTGGCTCTGACAGAATTAGTGAGTTTCTTAACCTACCGACCACGAGACAACTTTAACCGTTTAGGCGGCTGGGGCATCAATTTACTAAATGCTCTTAAAATCGGTTTTATCTATAGTATGTTTGTCGAAGCTTTCAAACTAGGGTCGTGAGATACTGCAATGATTTTGTATTTTTGTTGTTTTCAGCAGCCTTTGCACTACAAACTGCTTAGAATGTACGACAGCTACTCGTTAAAAAAACATTTTTAGATTGAAACTTTATCTTATGTCTAAACTCCTCAAATTACCGCTTTATACCCAAATCATCATTGCTCTGATGATCGCTGTCGTTTTGGGAGTTTGGTTAGGGCAATGGAGGCCAATTGAAACCGCTGCACTGCTGAAATTTGAAGAGAACCTTGCCCACTTGGCTTTACCTTCAACTTTAGTGCTTCGAGCCTTGGGAATGCTGGCAACACCATTGATTTTTTTGTCGATCGTCAACACATTAATGACTGCTGACTTGCCGGGGGGAGCGGCAAAGCGTTTGGGGTTTTTGTTGACAAGCAATACCCTAGTCGCAATTATTGTGGGTTTGTTCGTAGCAAATGTAGTGCGGCCAGGTCGTTGGAGTAATTTACCGAAGCCCAACCCTGATGAAGTTAAAAAAATTGTTGAGAAGGCAAAAGGTTTTGATCCAGTGCAGTTACTGGATAGCTTTGTGCCCGATTCGATCATTAAACCTTTCGCTGATAAAAATAGTGTGATATCTCTAGTGTTGCTAGCATTGGCGATGGGTGTGGCCTTAAGATTGCTCAAGCAGCGACAAATAGCTGCTCACCAGCCAGATTATCTGCCGATCGAGCAAGTTGTAGGTACTTTATTCAATACAGTGATCAATATGCTGCATTGGGTAATTATGTTAGTGCCAGTGGCAGTGCTGGGGGTTGTAGCTAGAACAATTGCTATGAAAGGATTTGAACCGTTTAAATCGCTATTGTTCTTTGTAGTTGCAGTAATTTTGGGGTTAATGATTCAGGCTGGCTACTACCTGCTACGCATCCAGTTTGGTTCGTGGGTCACAGCCAAACATTTATTAACTACGGGTCTTGATCCCCTAATTGCTGCTTTTTCGACTGCTTCTTCGACAGCGACAATGCCAATTACTTACGAAACTCTGATCGAAAAAGTTGGCCTGCGTAAATCTTCAGCTTCTTTGGGGGCGCTGGTGGGCAGTAACTTTAATAATGATGGGACTGCTTTGTATGAGGCCATGTCGGCGCTGTTTATTTCTCAGTCTTTGGTCGCTCAAGGTATGGGGGTAGACTTGAATATTTGGCAGCAAGTTGTAGTAATTCTTACTTCCATCTTTGCTTCGGTAGGAGCCGCTGGCATTCCCGAGGCTGGTTTAGTGACCATGACTTTGGTCTTTAACTCGGTAGGCTTACCCCTACAATATATTGCCATTTTACTGACTGTAGATTGGTTTCTCGATCGAGTCCGTACTGCCATTAACGTCATGGGCGATATGACCGTCAGTTGCCTGGTTGACGGTCATACCCCGAAACTCCCCGAAGATGAAATTTTACTTTAATAGCCGACAAGAGCTACGAATACTATCCGAAACTGGTTCTTGCCAGGAATAAGAAAAATGACTAAGAGCCGTCAATCCTGGTGAAGAGCGATGAATACCGTCCATTTGTGCTTCTAGAGATGGGCGGTTTTCAAAATTACGCCCCCAGGCACCAGCCAAAGCCGGAATTACCGCAGTGCCAGAACTAGATGCCGCTGTGAGCATTTTAGTCACTTGATCTTCAATACATTTGCTCTGGCCACAAATTGCATAGGCCATTGGGTGCCACTCCATTTTGCGCGGAAAGTTATCCCAACGCTGCAAACGAGAATCGTAACCCTTGCCTACGGGGTAATTAGCTTCCGGAAAAAATACGGCTCCTGCCGGGACACCATAGCTCTGTGCCAGATTAGT
>JAYUSV010000229.1:0-6173 GCA_043755495.1 Synechococcales cyanobacterium | reverse complement strand
ACAAAATTGTCTCGCGTATTTTTCCAAGCCTGACTCTTACCGCATCACAAGTTTTGAGTGCTGGCCAGCAATCTTAAAATGATTACCTGGAAGCCATCAAAGATATCGTATTGTTAACCTCCATCAAATATCCCAGTTTCCACGATCGCCCTCCCCAACATCTCAACCACCGCACCCGACTCTCCGGCAACATAAAATCCTCCGGAAACCCCTGAATCAGACAAGCCTCCTCCCTAGTAATTTTCCGATAATTCTTCTTCTTATAAACCCGCTCAATAAACAGCCGCTTATAATCCTCTACCTTCTCAGCCTTGATTTCCTCCAAAGTAATATAATCATTAGAATCACTAGCCACCAACGTAGGGAAAATATCCGAAGTAGGCAAAAATATTCGATTAATACCAAACAGCCCCGTGCTTATTTTAGTATTTTTAAAATCATAGCAGAGAGCTATTTTACGTAAGTAGGCTTGGGATCTAAGGCACCCATGCGATCGAGTGGCCAATAGCGCACCATGGCTTTACCAATTAGGTTCTTTTTGGGTAAAAATCCCCACACCCGGCTATCAGAGCTATCACCACGATGATCACCCAACACCACATAGTGATCTGATGGTACTACTTGGTTAAACTCCGGGCCTTTATCATCCGCACTCCACAGTCTGGCATCAGGATCTTTAAGGTGCTTTTTGGCATAAAGCTGAGTCATTTCTGTCGCATGCACAGTGCTCGGATAGTTTTCTTGCAAAGGCTGGCCGTTGATGATCACTTGATCATTTATCACCACCACCTTGTCTCCCGGCAGGCCAATAATCCGTTTAATAAAAGACTCTTTATGCCCCTGCGCCTTGAGAGCATCAGTCGGTTCAAACACCACAATATCGCCTCGCTGAGGGGAACTAAACCGATAGCTGACTTTATCGACCATCACTCGATCGTCTACTTGCAGGGTTGGTTCCATCGAGCCAGAAGGGATAAAGCGGGCATCGGCTACAAATTGGCGAGTGCCCAAAGCTAAGACCAAACTCAAAGCCAGGGTTTTGATGGTCTCCACCCAAAAATTTTCCTGTTTTTTCGGGGGCTTAACTTCTGATGGTTTAACTTCTTCAATGGATTTTGATAGTGGAGAATTTTGGGTCATAAAAGATCACCGAAAATTAGGACTAAGGGTGTGTCTAGAGGAGCAAGTCAGAGTTGAGGCTGAACTATTTTACATAAGAGGGCTTAGGGTCTAGTCCTCCCATACGGTTTAGTGGCCAGAAGCGCACAGTGGCTTTGCCCACAATATTACCCTTGGGCACGAATCCCCACGATCGACTATCTAAGCTGCTGCTACGGTGATCACCTAGTACTAAATATTCCCCAGCAGGTACTGTACGCTCATCATTAGGGCCTTTATAATCACTATTCCACAAGGGGATGCGGGGATCTTTGGCATGTTTTTCTTGATAAATTTTGGTCATTTGCTCAATAAATAAGCCGCTGGGATAGTTCTCGGGTAGAGGCTTACCATTGACAGTCACTTGGTCGTTTACAACTTTAATTTTTTCGCCCGGTAAGCCAATAACTCGTTTAATAAAAGCTTCGTTGTAATTTAAAGATTTGAGGGTAGTGGTGGGGTCAAAAACCACAATGTCGCCCCGTTTTGGGTCACTAAAGCGATAGCTGACCTTGTCAATAATTAGTCGATCGTCTACCAACAGCGTTGGCTCCATAGAACCAGATGGTATGTAGCGAGCCTCAGCCACAAATTGGCGCATACCTAATGCCAAAACCACACTGATCCCAATTGTCTTGAGGGTTTCTACCCAAAAGTTTTCGGGTTTTTCCTGAATGGCGCTGGATATTCCATCTTGAGGCTCGGGCTGTGGGGATTCTAGAGGCATAAGTTACTCAAATGATGACAGTCGAAAGAGGGTAATTTGACAAGTGCGTGAGAACTTGTTTTCAATTATATACAACGAGACCGACCAGAAAATCTGATAATGGATGGTGTTAACTGCGCAAAGTCTCGATCGAAGAGCCGAATCACATTATGGCAGACAATACCCTGATTATTCGCCAGTCTCAAGTCTGTATGCCAGATGGCCAATTGCGCCTAGGAGATGTCCTGGTGCGCGATCGACTAATCGAACAAGTGGCTGACCATATTGAAATGACCGCTGACAAGGAGATTGACGGCAGAGGTTTGACTTTGTTGCCGGGAGTGATCGATCCCCAAGTTCATTTTCGAGAACCCGGTTTGGAGCATAAGGAAGACCTATTTACGGCGAGCTGTGCCTGTGCCAAGGGCGGTGTGACTTCTTTTTTAGAAATGCCCAATACCATTCCTTTGACCACCACCCAGTCAGCATTGGATGACAAGTTGCAGCGAGCAGCTAGTAAGTGCTTGGTGAATTATGGCTTCTTTATCGGTGCCACTGCGGCCAATTTGCCTGATTTGAACACCGCCCAGCCCGCTTGCGGCATCAAAATTTTCATGGGTTCTCAGCATGGAGATTTACTGGTAGAAAGCGCAGAGTTTTTAGAACCAATTTTTGCCAGGGGCGATCGACTCATTGCGGTTCATGCCGAAGACCAAGCCAGAATTAACCAGCGCAAGCAAGAGTTTGCTGGTTCCACTGATCCGGCCACCCATTCAATAATTCAAGATGATATTGCGGCATTGAATGCCACCAAACTTGCTGTTTCTCTTTCTGAGAAATACCAGCGTCGTCTGCACATCTTGCATCTTTCTACGGCGATCGAAGCCGATTATCTGCGCAGTCACAAGCCAAGCTGGGTAACTGTCGAAGTCACTCCCCAGCATTTGTTGCTAAACACCGATGCCTATGGTCAAATCGGCACCCTGGCTCAAATGAATCCGCCTTTGCGCAGTGTTAAAGACAACGCGGTGCTTTGGCAGGCATTACTAGACGGAGTAATCGATTTTATTGCCACCGATCACGCCCCCCATACCCTAGAAGAAAAAGCCAAGGGTTATCCTAATGCCCCATCGGGAATGCCCGGTGTTGAGACGGCTTTGCCCTTGATGTTGACTCAAGCTGCTGCCGGTCGCTGTACTGTTGGTCAGGTGGTAAACTGGATGTCTACGGCAGTGGCTAAGGCTTACAAAATCCCCAACAAAGGTAAAATCGCAGCTGGGTATGATGCCGATCTGGTTTTGGTGGATTTAGAGAACTATCGACCAGTACTTCGATCGGAGCTACAGACCAAATGTGGCTGGAGTCCTTTTGAAGCCTGGAACCTTACCGGTCATCCTGTTACCACCATTGTTCTAGGACAAGTGGCATTTGACCAAGGCAAACTAGATCATGCGGTACGTGGTCAGGCACTCTCTTTTGGCGGCTAAAACTTTCTGCCCAATTAACAAAATCCTGGATTCCATCTCCATGTCGCACCTCTTCAGATCTGGCGTATTTTTTGGCCTTGTGAGTATTTTGGCGAGCTGCCAAAATGCTGCCCCACCCCAGCCAGTTGCTAGTAAGCCTACTCCATTACCAGTTATCAGCATTTCTGGCGATTCCCCTGCTAGCCAGCCGACCCCTAGTCCCAATTTATCGATCTCACCGGTACCCACGGTGTTTTTCACTCCTCCTAACAATACTCCCGGCACAATCAATCCCATCACTGGCCAGTCCGGCAGTCCCACCCCTGCGACAGCTTCTGTGTCTCCCTTGGCCAGATTACCTGTCACCAAAGGTAGCTATCAGGTACTAGATGAACAAACCAAACCCCAATATGTCGTAGACAGCCGCAAAATCTTGACGGCGGGTAGTCTCCCCGTCGGAAAAATTAACTTTGAACCCCATAAAATGCTGACGGTGCTCACGAACACCCGCACCTATTTTACTCAGTCTCAAGACCCCAAGTTATCTCTGGGTGGTATTTTGGGTACTCAAGGGGTGAGTCCCACGGATACAGTAAAAACGCTAGATTTTGCGATCGCCACTCTCCGGGAAGACCTACAAGCCAAACGCCCTAGCCGCTTACAAGATCCCAATTTTATTCGCCAAAACTTCCGCACGATCCAATGGAATGCCGCCGATCCGAAGCAGCCCTCTCAATCCAAAATCCGCATCACCAAATACGCTGTCTTTACCCATCCCGGCTCTCGCACTAAAACTGCTAAGTTCGATACTGCAATTTATAGTCTGAAAGACCCTCGATCGAAGGCTGCCAAATACACTAAACAAGAAGTGTTAGCCGGTATTTATGAAAAGGCTGGCAAGGAAGCTGCGGCAAATAATGTGGAGCCGATCGCCTACCTAACCCGCGATGGTTTGGAGGAAGCCTTAATGGAAGGCACTATTTTGATTAAATTCAACGATGGTACCCAAGGCTTTTTTAACGTTGATCGCAGCAATGAAATTGCCTATGTTAAAGGGCTGGATCGCAAGGAGCAAAAGCGCTATTGGTACTTTAAACCCGTGGATAAAATCAAAGGCTATGGTCAGGCAATTGAGAACAAAATATCGATCGAACCGGGCGTAACTTTTGCTGGAGATGTACTGAATATTGGCCTCGGTAAACTGGTGGTAATCAGTAGTGCTGATGGCATGAGAATGGGGACGATCGCCGATACTGGCGGGGCGTTCTTACCAAATCTACATCAGCTAGATTTTCTAGCTGGCACTTTTGATGGCAAGCCAGCTTTTGATAAGGTGGTGCGCAGTTTGCCGGAGTATGCCACCGCTTACTTTCTGGTCAAGAAATGAGTGAAGCTCTGTCCCCAAGCATGGAGAAGAAACAAAAAAAACCAATTTGTGCTCCGGTTCCCCTTCTCCCCACGACCTGCCAGACAAGTGCCCGAATGCATTCGGGCAAAACTGTCGCAGGTTGGGAGAAGGGGTTAGGGGATGAGGGTATTCCAGCGCATCCCCTAGCCCCTGCTGATCCAAAGCCTTCTCAAGATCCCTATGCTTGGATCGATCGATCTCTCTCCACCATTCACAAAGCCCAGTGGTACCGCAATCCAGCAAATATTCAAACTAGCCAAGGCAGCTACATTACTGTTGCAGGTAAGCAACTACTAAATTTTGCTAGCAATGACTATTTAGGCTTAGCCACAGATCCGAGGCTGAAAGCTGCGGCGATCGCTGCCATCCAGACCTATGGCACTGGCAGCACGGGTTCTAGATTAGTTACTGGGCAAAGACCCTTGCATCAAGAGTTAGAGAAATCGATCGCCACTTTCAAAAAATCAGCAGATGCCTTGATCTTTAGCTCGGGCTATGCCGCAAATTTAGGAACTATGGCGGCTTTGGTCGGTAAACGAGATTTGATAATTGCCGATCAATACAATCACTCCAGCCTCAAAAACGGCGCGACTCTCAGCCAAGCCCAAGTATTGGAGTATCGACACTGTGATTTAATTCATCTGCAAGAACTACTGGAAACCCATAGAACTCAATTCCGGCGCTGTTTACTGGTGACAGATACGATATTTAGTATGGATGGCGATCTCTGTCCGTTGCCCAGAATTATAGAGTTAGCAGCAGAATTTGACTGCATGGTGTTAGTGGATGAAGCTCATGCTACTGGAGTGCTAGGATCAACTGGTGCCGGAGCGATCGAACAATTCAATGTAGATCCCGATCGAATAGTTTGCATCGGCACCCTCAGTAAGGCTTTAGGTAGTCTCGGCGGCTATGTCAGTGGCAGTGCTAAGCTGATCGATTTTCTGCGCAACCGCTGTGCTAGCTGGATTTACACTACGGCTTTATCACCAGCAGATACGGCAGCTGCTTTGATGGCGATCGAACTAATCACCACTCAACCAGCCACTCGTCAACAGCTCTGGCAAAACATCGAGTATTTTAAAGAACTATTGACTGCTACCAGTATCAAAATGCTACCTTCAGATTCGGCAATTATTTGTTGGGAGCTACCAGATGCCCAGACTGCTTTACAAATGTCTCAGATGCTGCGCGATCAAGGCATCTTTGCCCCAGCAATCCGGCCTCCTACTGTACCCACCAGCAGAATTCGGTTTACGGTCACAGCAAGTCATCGATCAGCAGAAATTAAAAAATTAGCAACTATACTCGAGTTTTTAGCTAAATCCAATCCTTCTCCTTACTCCCTTCCCGTCATAAGAATATAGACGGAATGCGTGGGTAAAAGCCTTGCTCAGAGCCAAAAAAGATCCATGTTCTTCTAGCGGGAAGGGAG
>JAYUSV010000228.1:0-2153 GCA_043755495.1 Synechococcales cyanobacterium | reverse complement strand
CCAGCCAACCAAAAACGTCTTTGTCCAGATCAAGCTTGGTTTGAGTGCGGAATTCTTTGCGTAAATTTTCGATCGCCCTCATAGTTGTGGGTTCACTGGCCGATTGTTTGACGGTTTCATCCCAGATGTTTTTGATGCCGGAGCCGTTTAAGACTAGCAGGCTATCTGCTGGGAAATTAGCTAAAACTTTGCCGCTGGTAGCGGGGAGTTTAAAGCTATTGTCGTTCATTTGAGTGAGAGCCTTGGCACGTAGTCCTTGGTCATCGATGCCCATCCCGGCCACAAAAGACTGTGCTTTGACTATTTTGGTAATTTGATTACTGTCTACCTTATTGTTGCCCTTGTTGACTGCCGCCGCCATGCGCGGGAAGTCGATATAAACTGAGGCGACCGGGTTGGGTAAATTTAGGCGACCGCTGGCGAAGAATTGATTGCCGTTTTTTTGGCTAAAAGATGCTGCGCCTTGGAGAGTGTCGATCGATTTTTCTACGGTTGCTCGATCGGCTGAACCCATCAACCAATCACCTGAAGAGGCTACATGGAAGGGATCTTTGCCGCTGACCGACCAAATTTTGGCTCCTTTATAGTCGCTTTCGGTGGTGGGATCTTTACTTTTGCCTTTGAGTTTATTTAAAAAGTTGAAAGCGCTGAGTTTGTCTTTGACTTTACTGACAGCTAAAATTGTGGGTTTTTCGTCGGGTTTATTATTATTGTCAAAAGAAGCAAGCATCACGTTGCCCAACCAGGGCTGTACGTCTTTGGCAAAGTCGATGTCACCGACTGTTTCTTTTTGAATTTGTTGGATCGATCGATCAATGAGCTGTTTGGCGATGGGGTTGCCGAAGCGATCGAGTTTGCTCCAAACCTTGGGATCGGTGGCGATGTAGCCAACGGCGTAGGCTTGTTCGGGGACTGCTAAGGCTAATTGCTCTGGTCGATCGCCAGGATCTTTGGTTTGCAGGTAATAGTATCCACCTGCGCTCGCTGCTGCGGTTGTTAGTAATACTGCCGCTATTGCGGTACTTTTAGCCATAATCCTTTCTCTCTCCCACCGATGTACCATTTCATGTTATCGCAGGGTTTGGTGGATTGCGGGACTTGTTCAAAGACAACAAACCCTCTGGGGAAGTAATTCAATCCGGCGATTAGCCATATCGACCACCGGCACGATCGAAGACGCAATGTTTATACTTGTATTTCCTCACTAATCGTTCAGCGATAACAGCCCAGCCGGGGGAGTAATCTCGATCCGGCGATTAGCCATATCGACCACCGGCACGATCGAAGACACAAAAGGCACCATCACCTCTTTATCACCAGTTTTGATCACCAGCAAATCATTGCCAGTTTTCATCATATCCACCACCACCCCAATCTCCGCACCAGTTTCCTGCAAAAACACCCGCAGGCCAATTAAGTCCAGCACATGATATTCATCCTCATCTAGCTCCAGCCGATCGGTAGTAGGCACCACCAACATTTTGCCCCGCATCGCCTCCGCCTGATTGCGATTCTCCACATTGGCCAACTTGATTACATATAGATCTTTGCCCGGAATATAATAGCCTCGCTGTAGTTGTACAGATTGAGGAGCCGCCAAACCCTCACTATAAAGCCAGCGCTCTCCTGGCTCCTCAAAACGCTCCGGGAAATCGCTGTGAGGATAAACCCGCATCTCACCCTTTAAGCCTTGCGGAGCAACAATTAGGCCGATTTCCATCCAGTCGGTAGGGGGCTGTAGTTGTCCAGTCATTAAAAGCCTCTATAGTTATTAATTGCAGCCAAAAGCCGATCGACCACTGCATCTACTGGCATTGCACCCAGTTCACCGCCAGCCCGAGTCCGCACACTCATAGTTTGAGCTTCCATTTCGTTAGCACCCACAATGCCCACTACCGGCACCTTAGCTTTTTCTACATTGCGGATCATTTTGCCCAATCGATCGTTGCTAGTATCTAGCTCGGCGCGAATTCCGGCCATTAATAATCGATCAGTCACAGTCCGAGCATACTCCAAGAAATCTGGAGCCACTGGCACCAAGCGAATTTGTACTGGTGCGAGCCAAATTGGGAAATCACCAGCATACTCCTCAATTAAGATACCGATCAGTCTTTCCAACGAACCAAAAGGTGCCCGGTGAATCATCACTGGTC
>JAYUSV010000227.1:0-2155 GCA_043755495.1 Synechococcales cyanobacterium | reverse complement strand
TTAGAAGGTAATAGTGTTACTGTCGATCTGACTACTTATGCTGTGATGCCAGTCCAAAAAATTCTTGGTATTCTCAAGTGGATGTTAAGCGAGCAGTCCACCGATTTTACATTAGAGTAAGCATGGTTTACCAGGAGCTTATTTACATGGCATACAATAATTTCACTTTAGATTCTGTTAAGAATCAATTTAAGTTAAACATAACTGATGAACGGTTTTGTGAATCTTTGCCATTGGTAGAACCACAACCAAGTATGTTAGATATTTTCAATCAATCGTTTCTTTTAGCTGAAGTTGCTAGAACCGAAAAGGCTAAGTCTGAATTATTAGTTAGTCCGATTTTAGTTGAAGCAAGAAGGCTCACTAACGAACGAGTACAGTTATTTTCTGGTGAAGAATTCGATGTCGATTCTCCTACGGGGACGCTATGCGAACGAGATCGTGGTTTAAATGGATTCTGTGATTTCCTGTTTAGTAAATCTGACAATCCGTTTACTATTGACGTTCCAGTGTTAATGCTAGTGCAAGCTAAACGAGGAGAGATCGAAACTGGATTGGGTCAATGCGTGGCTGAGATGCTGGCAGCACAGTTTTACAATCAAAGTCAGGAGCAAAGTACTCCAGTTATTTATGGCTGTGTGACCAGCGGTACGATCTGGCAGTTTCTCATGTTAGAAGGCAGTAGTGTCACGATCGATCCTACTGATTATTTTGTTGTGCCTGTTCAGAAAATTCTTGGGATTCTTAACTGGATCTTAAACCAATAGCTTACTATTTAAATCGATAAAATCACTCTATGTCCTATCTCACGCCGGAAGCTAAATCCAAATTATCTGCAACCATTCGCAGCCTGCGGCAGCGGTTACTGGAGGATTTGCAGAATGCGGGAGAAGGAATGTTTCGCTTATCGATTAAAACTGCCAGCCAAGCGGGTTTAACGGAAGCAAATCTGGTCAAGCGGCAGCGATTGGAGCAATGGGTGGAGATGCAGGTGCGGGGGGAAGCTGCGGGTGAAAAGCTCAAGGAGGAGCAGCGGCGATCGATTGAGGAGCGGCAATTGAGATCCCTCGAAAAATTGGCAGCGGCGACGTTGTTGAATCGGCTGGTGGTGATCAAGCAGATGGAGGCGATGGGGTTATCGAAGCCTGCGGTGGTGACGGGTGGGTGGCAAAGTCCTGCCTATCGGGAGTTTCGGGAGTTTGCACCGGATTTATGCAAGGATGACACTGAGGGCTACGGTACGCTGTTGCAGTTGCTCTGGGATGAGTTGGCGTTGGCGATGCCCGGTTTATTTGGGCAGGTGAGTCTGACTTCGTTATTACCGATTCCGGCGAGTACGTTACGGGCGGTGGTGGAGGCGTTGGATGCGCCGGAGTTGAAGGAGATTTGGCAAGATGATACAACGCTGGGGTGGGTGTACCAGTATTGGAACGATCCAGAGCGGGAAGGGTTGGATGCGAAGCTGAATGCGGGGGGAAAGGTGGAACCCCATGAGATCGCCAGTAAGACGCAGATGTTTACGGAACGGTACATGGTGGAATGGTTGCTCCAGAATAGTTTGGGGCAGTTATGGTTGGCAATGTGCCAGCAGCGGGGCTGGGTAGCTGAGGCTGAGGCGGATGGGACTCTGGCGCGGTTGGCAGCACGGCGAAAGGTGTGGCGGGAGCGACGCGCAGCGGGGGAAGTGGCTCTGGATGCGTTGATGCCGATCGAACCACATGAGGAACAGTGGAAGTACTGGGTACCGCAACCGTTGACGGCGGCGGCGGTGGAGTTTGCGCCGGGGAGTCTGCGGGAGCTGAAGCTGCTAGATCCGGCTTGTGGATCTGGGCACTTTTTGGTAATTGCGGTGGGGTTGCTGTTTGCGCTGTACCAAGAGGAAGGGCGGCATCTGGGGGAGGATCGATCGAATCGCCAAATCGTGGAGTCGATTCTGGAACATAATTTATACGGCATCGATATCGATCCCCGTGCGGTGCAGATTGCGGCGGCGGCGTTGGATCTGAAGGCGAAGTCGTTGTGCCCAGAGGCTAGTTTACCAAGTAGGTGAAAAGCCTAGGGACTTGCTCTAAAATAGCCTACCAGTTAAAACGGCAGTATAGTTACATCCCATTTTGGTAGAGTTTCAGAACATTGCCAATTTGCTTTGTATTCT
>JAYUSV010000226.1:0-6214 GCA_043755495.1 Synechococcales cyanobacterium | reverse complement strand
TAGGTTACAATAAAGAGAATTATCAAATTTTGCTTAACCAAATCAACATTTTAATTCTTGATTCTGAAGCTATCCCTCAGAGTAAAGATAAATTTGGTGCCAGATACCAAGTAGATTTAGAAATTCAAGGCATAGAGGCACAGCAAATAGAAATTGTGCGAACTGGATGGCTAATAGCCCCAGACTCTCAACAAGCTAAATTAACCACATTGTATATTCCCAAAAAGTAGTTATGAAACCTGAAATATTTGACGTTATTGAACTTTTGATCAGTTTACCAGAGCAAAAACAATTGATTGGCACTCAAGGCACCATAGTAGAATGCCATGACCACAATCATTTTGAAGTCGAATTTAGCAACGAAAATGGAGAAACCATCGCACTTTGCGTACTATCTCCCCAACAATTTATGGTGGTTTGGCAAGCCAAAACCAAGCAATGGCTCACCACCACCGATAAAATAACATCAATTTTTAGCAACTTACCCGCAAACAAGCAAGAAGAAATCCTAGATTTTGCTCGCTTCCTCTATCAAAAAGCTTGACCGATTACACCGATCGATTAAAAAATCACGCAAGCTAAAATATGTCCAACCAAATTGAAAACTTCTCATAGCAATACTTCCAAGGTGATTTATGACCCCGATCGCTTCCCCCACCCCCATAGAAATAGACCTATACCCCAGTGGAGACGGACAGCCCGTGGCCGAAACCTTTGATCATTTGTACGCCATCTTAATGACGATCGAATTCCTAAGACTTTACCTGCATGGCCAACAAGCCACCGTCCTAGGCAACCAGTATCTCTACTACTCCCAAGGCTACCCCAAACTACGCATCGCTCCCGATGTCATGGTGATTTTTGACGTAGCACCGGGCGGAATTGCTATTGCTTTAGTTTCAATTGGTCGAATTCTTTGCTTGACGCATCTCATCTACAAATCGACCAAACAAATAATCAGCATCATGAGGGCCAGGGCTAGCTTCGGGGTGATACTGTACCGAGAAAAATGGCAGCTTAGTATGACGTAGACCCGCAACAGTTCGATCATTCAAGTTTAAATGAGTGACTTCCACATCGGCCTGTAGTGATTCTGGAGTAATTGCAAAGCCGTGATTCTGGCTAGTGATTTCCACTGGCTGCTGTGCTAACCCGGCGGGTTGATTTAAACCTCGATGGCCAAATTTTAACTTGAAGGTTTCGGCACCCAAAGCCAATCCCAAAATTTGGTGCCCCATACAGATGCCAAAAATGGGCTTCTGAGCATTCAATAATTCCTTAGTAGTCGCAATTCCCTCTGTCACCGCTGCCGGATCACCTGGCCCATTAGACAAGAAGATACCATCAGGCTGATAGCTGAGAATTTCTGCGGCGCTGGTGTTTGCTGGTACTACTTTTACTTGGCAGCCGTGGCTGGCTAAACGGTGAAGAATATTGCGCTTAATGCCAAAATCGATCGCCACCACCTTAAATGTCTCGGTAAATGGCGGCTGAAACTCCCACATCTCGGCGCTGGGAGTTGACCAATCGTAAGATTTTGTGGTGCTGACTACTTTCACTAAGTTCAGACCATTCATATCGGGAGCTGTCCGAACCTTGGTTAGTAGCTCCGCTGGGTCAAGAATTTCGCTAGAGATAGCGCCATTGATGGCACCACTGGAGCGCAGTTTACGAGTGAGTGCCCGAGTATCTATCCCATAAATACCAGGGATACCATGTTGCTCTAAGTAAGCTGACAAAGACTGGGTCGATCGCCAGTTGCTAGGGCGGTGACAAATATTGCGGGCAATGACCCCTTGAATTTGAGGTCGATCGGATTCCTCGTCATCAGAGTTAACGCCGGTGTTACCCAATTCAGGATAAGTAAAGGTGACAACCTGGCCATGGTAGCTAGGATCAGTAAGGACTTCTTGGTAGCCCGTCATGCCGGTGTTGAAGACTACTTCACCCAATGTGGTACCAACAGCACCGAAAGACCAACCGCGATAGGTGGTTCCGTCGGCCAAAACTAACAGAGCTGGTTTTGCAGACATAATCGTTTCTACCTAAGTGAAAGCGTTACCAATATCTCACAGATTTCGCCTAAAATATTCGGTTTACTGGTGGTAGGCAAAACAATCTATCCAGCATTAGGCTTGGGAACATGGGTCGATCGAACAGACAATTCCTTCAACTGCTGATCGGAAACCTGGGAAGGAGCATCGGTCAGCACACATTTAGCCTGTTGAGTTTTAGGAAAGGCAATCACATCTCGGATCGAATCTTCGCCTACTAGCAGCATTACTAGCCGATCGAGGCCAAAAGCAATTCCACCGTGGGGCGGAGTGCCATAGTCGAAGGCATCTAACAAAAAGCCAAATTTACTTTGAGCTTCTTCGTCACTAAGGCCGATCGCTTTAAACACTTGCTCCTGAATATCTCGCTGGAAGATCCGCACACTGCCGCCACCCAGCTCGGTGCCGTTAAGTACCATGTCATAGGCTTGAGCGCGAGCCGTGCGCAAATCAGCCACATCTTCTGACTTTGGTGCAGTAAAGGGATGATGCAGGGCTTCTAAGCGATTTTCATCGGCATTCCACTCAAACATCGGGAAGTCTGTGATCCAAAGCAGATTCATCTGATTCTCGTCAATCATTCCTAACTCTTTACCAATTACTTGGCGCAGTCGATCGAGAGTCTTGTTTACCATCGCCGCGTCTCCGGCTCCAAAGAGCAGCAGATCGCCATCTTTGGCTCCGGTCATTTCCATAATTTTGGCTTTGCTCTCTGGAGTCAGACTGTCTTTAATAGCGCCGATCGTCTCCATCTCTCCATCTACAAAGCGGATATAGGCCAAGCCCTTGGCTCCCATATCGCTGGCTTCTTTAAACAGGTTGCCACCGGGCTTAATTCGGACATTAGAAATAGTCTCGTTACCGCCAGGAATTGGGAGCACCTTGACAATGCCGCCAGCGGCGATCGCTCCAGCAAACACTTTAAAGCCAGAATCCTTAAAGATTTCTGATAAATCTACTAGCTCCAGAGCAAAACGGGTATCGGGCTTGTCGCAACCATAGCGATCCATAGCATCTTTGTAAGTGAGCTGCGGTAATGGCAACGGTAGATCTATGCCTTTGATTTCTTTAAACACATGGGCAATCAATCTTTCATTTAAAGCCATGATCTGGTCTTGAGTCATAAAACTCATTTCCATGTCAAGCTGAGTAAATTCGGGCTGTCGATCGGCGCGCAAATCTTCATCTCTAAAACAGCGAGCTACTTGATAATATCGATCGAACCCAGATACCATCAGCATTTGCTTAAACAACTGGGGCGATTGAGGCAAAGCAAACCATTCCCCCGGATTCACCCGGCTGGGTAAAACAAAATCTCTGGCTCCTTCCGGGGTGGACTTGGTTAATATCGGGGTTTCGATTTCCATAAACCCTTCTTGGTCTTCTAAGAAGCGGCGCACGGCTTTGACTACTTGGTGACGAATTTGTAAGTTGTGGCTCATGCGCTCCCGGCGCAGATCTAAGTATCGATAGCGCAGGCGCAGTTCTTCGCGCACGGTTTCGTTTTCGCTGGCCGAGACTTGGAAGGGCAGTTGTTTCTGGACTTTACTGAGGATTTCGATCTCGTCGGCATAGACTTCGATCTCGCCAGTGACAATTCGATCATTAAAAGATTCGGCTGGCCGTTGGCTGACTTTGCCGGTAATGCGCACTACGTATTCGCTGCGTAAGCCTTCGGCGAGATGATAAGAGTTAGGAGTGCGCTCTGGTTCGCTGACAATTTGCACGTAGCCCGATCGATCCCTGACATGCAAAAATATCACGCCGCCCAAATCGCGCCGTCGATCAACCCAGCCGCAGAGACTGACGGTTTCGCCGATGTTTTTGTTGGAGAGGTGGCCGCAGTATTGGGTACGCATATCTTTCAGGCAGATGGGTAGTAAATTTTAGTCTTACCATTATGTCTCATTTGGGTCGATTGAGTCTGGAGAATGCTAGTTGGCATTAGCTCTGGCGCTCTTAAGCTACGCTGTCCAAAGTCACATTGTCCCAAGAATCGCCCAAACCGACTAGCCAGCTAAGGGCATAGCGACGCTCATAGATGATGTCTGGATCGATCGGCTCTTTATTCTTTTTAGCCTTTTTCACTGGCTGCATGGCTTGCCAGTGAGCTTGGCAATGCTGTTCTTCGGCAATACTCAAGGCATCGTTGTGGCGAAGGCAAGCATCACCCAAAAACTGAGCAGTGCTATTGGTAATTTGATAGAGATACGGAATTTTTTCTAAAGCAAAACGCTGATCGAGCTTAGGCATTTCTTCTAGATAGCCCAATGCCCACAGCATCGGTGGCAAACTTTCACTCAGCCAACCAAAATCAGCCCGATCCTCATCACTGACTTCTGCTGAAAAGTAAAAATCTCGCTCAGCTTCCGAAAAATATCGATCGATGTTGTATGCATAGACCCAATCTACCGTGGGGGCAGCTTCGCTAGAGCAAGCTCGATCCAAGACGGCCAAAATTGCTAAAACCCGCTGCGCCACCTCAAAGGGATGACGAGCATTAATCTGGAAGCTATGGTCGGGTGCATTCATGGCGATTTAGCTAAAACAATGACTAAGTTCTCTTAGTCAATTTACCCAAACCACCAGCCAGAATTTACCTCTATTTAAACAATGCTTTCATTCCCTCTTGACGTTTTAGTGAAAGCTTAGTACCCTGGCGCTTTTCAGCCTGTTGAATAATTCGATTCAACAGTTCGGTATAAACCAATTGGGGCTTAGATTTCATCCATAGATAAAAAGACAGTGAACCAGGTAGTGTATTAATTTCATTAAAATACAGTTGATTGGCATCGGCATCGATAATGAAATCAATTCGTGACACTCCACTACAGCCTAAAAGTTGGAATGCTTTTTTGGCGTAGTCTATACCGGCTTGTTTGAGACCCTGATCCATTTCTTGGGGGTCAATAATTCTCGACAGGCTAGCCATTCCTTGAGAGTCACTGTCCCCGGTCTTTTTTGCTCCATCGTCCCGCAGATATTTTTCTTCGTAGGTCAATACTCCGCTAATAGAAACTGGCATTTCAACGACCGAAGCTAGGACTTCATCTTCATCTCCGACTACCGAGACATTAATTTCTAAGATGTTTTTGACACAGGGTTCAATAATGGCCTGACTGTCATAGCGAAAAGTGTTTACCAGGCAACCATTTAAGGAAGCTTCGTCTTTGGCCACGCCAATCCCAATACTAGAACCCAGGTTACAGGGTTTGACGAATAAGGGGAGCTGCTCTAAACCTGGGGTGGCAAAAATTTGATCGCGTACTTGTGCGAGACTTTTTTGGGCGATCGATCGATCAACTACAGCAGCCGGTAGTACTGGAATTCCGGCGGCTTCTAAGGTTTTTTTGCACTTGTATTTGTTCATGCCTAAAGCTGCTGGCAACACCGTACAGCCGGTGTAGGTGGCATCGGCCATCTCTAACATGCCTTGAATACAGCCATCTTCGCCGAACGTACCGTGGAAAGCCAAAAAATACACGTCGATCGGCACCATGTTTTTGGTCGAGGTGTCGCTAGTAGATTTACCGAAGCTAAACATGCCGCGCTGGGGATTGATTACTGTCAGCCCTTTGCTACCAGCGATCGGAATCAGAGTCACTTCTTGCACTTCCCGCAAAGATCCGGGCAAACTGCGATAGAAAGATTTCTCCAAAAGCCGATCGCCCACATACCAGCGCCCAGATTGGGCAATATAGACCGGAATTGGCTCGTACTGAGTTACATCCAGGACGTTGATCAACTGGAGGGCTGTAATTACCGAAATTTCGTGTTCGACTGACCGACCACCAAACAGCACTGCAATATTTTTTTTCTTGGTCATCTCTGCCATTTCTCAAATCTTTCAGGTGATACAGGGCGGCAGCGTCAATTTACGCATTTCGACCGCCAAACATGAACATCATATCCTCTCCTGTTCACATCCTCACCTACTCCGAACGTGAAGATCTGCATTGTCTATTAGTTCTTTGGAGTTGTGGGGTTCGGCTTCGCTCACCCCACAACTCCAGCCGCTGGTTTAAAGCAATATGCCCAAGAATTTTAGGGTCTTGGCACCCACCACCCCATCAGCCCCCAATCCCTTTTTATCTTGAAACTTGCGCACAGCAGTTGCAGTCGCCCCATCAAAGACTCCATTGACTGGTACCGGAAAGCCC
>JAYUSV010000225.1:0-21020 GCA_043755495.1 Synechococcales cyanobacterium | reverse complement strand
TCAACTTGCTTCTGCATCTGTGTAGTCATTATTTGCATTGTCTGTTCGTAGCTTTTTTTGCTCCCAGTCATCTCCACTAATTCTCGCAGGAGCTGTTTCTTTTCTGCCGAAATTTGCTTCAAGCCAGCAGGAGTAGCCTGTGCGATCACCTTTGGTGCAAGCGTAGCTATCGAACGAGCTGAACTATTAATAGTTGAGCTGGGTTTTGCTTCAACAGATTTTATCGACAGTAACATGCTGCTAAGCAAGGCTACACAAATTAGTCCTGTTTGTTTTACCATGAAAAAGATTCCCTCAAGTGGGGTTAGATAATTTATCGAATTTTACAGCTAGTCATTAATTTAATTACAGATTTCTCTGAATCATCGACTCCACCAAAATATTATACTCCAATAAACAATTATCGACCACCCATTCAGAAGGATCACAGAACCACCTCGCCTGAGATGTGACTTCAACGGAATTAATACGATTAAGAATGACAAAAATGTTTAAATGATTGACTTTTCTTGCTGAATAGTCTACTGTACTCGTAATAAATGCCTTCTAAACCAAGTCACAAATTAAATCCAGATAAAAATCATGCAACTAAGCTGTAAAACATCAACCACGATTGTAATTTCTCTATTTGCAACTTTTGGTTTTTCCTTAACCCGCCCGCAGTTGTCAAAGGCCATTGCGCAACAAAAAACCTGTACTGAAATGATTGGAGCTAGTGATGCTGCCACATTTAAAGATTCGCAATGCAAAGAAGTTAAGTTGACTCAGGCAACAAATTTTTATAGATACCATAGTGATGACACTAACAAATTTGGTAGGTTCATGACCACTAATAAATACAATAACAACTTAGATGTTATCAAGAAGTTAGCCCTCAAGCAAACTTGGGGGAACAAAGCGACGAAGATAATCACTGTGACACTACCAACTGGAACTATTACTTATCAAGGAATTGTCGCTTTGCAAGATCCAGCCGCTTGTTATCCTGGTGGCGGTCAACAAACCTACATTGTAAATTCAAAAGATCCTAATATTCAATGGTCTGCTAGCCAGCCCCTGACCGTAAACAGCTTTGTTTGCCCATAATTGATTATGATGAAAAATTTTATTACGCTCATTGACCAAGCGATAGAAATCGCTATAGCCACACAGCCAGACTACAATCCAGCAGAAAAACGCTTAGAGCATTTCATTGGAATGTTAAATAAACTTAAGTCTGAGGCTGAGAGTGGACAGCTTGCACCAGCAAATAATGCCCAACTAGGTTTGGCTAGGTTTGTCGGTGATTGGGTAGAGCCGGTTGATAGCCCATTAAAGTCTGTGGCTTGGGAAATAGACCAATACTATCAACAAAATATGTAGGTTTGGTTACTGAAGTTATTGAATTCTCATTGTTTAGTGGGGATTCATGGCCGATCGAACCACCGCCGAATTAATTCTAGTTGAATACAGTAGCCAGCCGGTTGGGTTTCGAGGAGTTCGCGGCGAAGAAGTAGGTCGATCGACTCTGCCAAACCCACTGAAAATTGCTGTGCCAATGCTAATTTGCTGATAATTGCACCTTCACCCTGTTGGGCACAGTGCCGCAGCACTGCCAATGCAGTCCCATCTAATTGGTTGCACTGAATGTCGCTGAAAAACATGCTGCCGTGTTCTAGCGCTTCGGGGATGGCGGCTTCTACGTCGGCGAGGGTGGCGAGGCGGCGGATGCTGGGGTCTTGGTCGTTTTTGAGGGCGACGATTTCGGCGCAGAGGAGTTGGATTAGGAACGGATGGCCTTTGGTGATGTCGATGACTCGTTGGCTGGCTGGTGGTTCGTAGCGCAGGGCAAAGTTTTCGATCGGTGTTTCTATTAGTTGACGGGCTTCAGATTCCTGGAGATAGCCTAAATGTAGTACTTGGGCGTTAATTAAGTAACTAGACCACCGCTGAAATTCATTGAGGGTGTGGGAACCAGCCAATAGTACTTTGAACTTGGGGCGGTGTTGGATGAGGTTGCGCAACATGCCTAAGACATCGTTTTCGTTAAAGCGGCCTTCGTTGAGTACTCGATCGAGAACTTCAAATTCATCGAGGGCTAAAAGGGCGGTGTTACCGGCTAAGGCTACTTCTATGTTGTCTAACCATTCGTTGAAGCGCAGGAAAGGATCGACGATTAGGGCTTCGTAAGATAAAGGGGGTAGTTTAATGTTGCGCTGGTGGTAAGCGGAGTTAATCATAGCTTTCGCTAGGCTGTAGAGAAAGCCACTGTGGTCCTTGGCACTAGAAATACCTTGCAGATCGATGAAGAGGGGAATGATGCTGGTGGGTAATAATCTGCCCAGGTTGTTGAGGAGGGAGGTTTTGCCGGTGCGACGTTGGCCATATAGGAGTAGTGGGGGGCTACGTCGATCGAGTAAGAGTTTTTCTAGTTTTTCGCTGATATCGGTGCGGCCAACAAAAAGCTGTTGGCGGTTGGTGACGGGTACACCAATAATGTAGGGAGAATTGGTTTCTTGGCGGAGTTCGGATTCTTTGATGAGGTCTTGGAGATGTAGGTCGATGATGTTTTGCCAGCGTTGGGCAATCGGGCGAAAACGCACGGCATATTCATCGCTACTAATAGTTAATTCGCGGATGAAGTTATTTAGTTGATGGGCTACAGCAGTGAGGGCAAGACGTTGGTTATAAATGCTGGATTGGCGAAGAGCTACATCTACATCCACACTGATGCTGTTAAAACGGCGAAACATGGTTTCAGTAGAACTGGTGAGTTCGCTGATCGTGAGGATTTGCTGAATTTGACTGATTGAATAGGCATCTTTGCAGTTCCCTAGCTGACGGGCATCGGTTTCGATCAGAGCGGATTGAGCTGCCCAACGTTGACGACTGGTACTGAGGTAATTCAATGCGGCTTGGCCTTCGATTGGACTGCGTTCAAGAATCAATAGCAAATGTTTATCGAGTCCCCAAATGGGTAAATATTGGCACTCATCCCAAAATGCTAGATGCCTCATAAAAAAAACAGGTGAATGACCAGCCCTGATTTCATCGATTCGATAAAGCATTGAATTCCAGGGAATGATTAAAACTAATGTGATTAATGGGCGCCACCAGTTTACCCACAGCCCAATTGCAGTTATCAGTCCCATAATAATGCTGAAATAAATTTGCTTTGATAATATTCCTACTATTCCTCCAAACACTAGGCTAATACCTACAGCTCCTGTCAGATCAAAGGCTACACCAAAAATCACACTGAAAGATATGCCGATCATCATACCAATGGCAACACCATATGATATCCCAACAATTCCGTTAAATACCACGCCAAAAACCACACCGAATAATGCACCAATAATAAGACCTGTAAATATTATAAAGGCCGTAAAGAAAAGCATAAAATGCCGGCTATCACCATCGGATACAATAAATCCACTTACTAGGCTTGTCATCATTGGTAATAGAATGAATCCTTGAAACAAAAATCTTTGAATTTTCTTTTGTTGCCACCGCTGAAAAGTTAACAAATGAATCAATGAAAAGTTCTTATCTAACAATGGATCAAGATCTCTAACATAGTTCGCCCACACTGACGGTCTAAACATCAACCAAAATAATAGTTGTAAACTTCCCACGAAAATGTTGGGATGTTGCACGGGGTAATTGGTGTAGGCATTAGCAGGAATGCTGAGTAGCTTCATTTTGTTTTGAGCAAGTCAGAATATTTAGCAATTTGTTTCAATCCTTCTGTCTGCCAATCAGCACTTAAATCATTGTCTTGAAGACAAAACAATCGTTCTTGGCAAAGAATTTGTAACAACAGTGGCCAGCGACCACTGTGAGTCAACATCCAATTAATATCTGCTGCGGTGAAATGCAACGGGGAACTCCTGATCAGCTCCCGTGCTTCGTTGTCTGTCAAAGTTCCCAGCATCGTAGTGTAACCAAAGATATTGAAAAAAGGCGAACTATGACCAGTATTGTACGCCAAGTCGATCGGGTTTTCAGGCGTAGCCAACACAAACGCCAAATTCCCATCAGTTTGATTTGTCGCCAAAGCCCGCAAACTCTCCCAAAACTCATCATCCAACTCCGGGCACCGCTGCAACCCGACCCCAATTTCATCTAACAAAATCACCGTCGGCTGCAACATATTGCCACTCACTTGATCCATAAAACTCTCCAAATCACAGGGTTCTGGCACCGACAACTTCATCGATTCTAACAAATAGCGCAGCAACCTTTCCCGCTGCGCCATCCGTGGATCTTGAAAGTCCACAAAAATCCAACGATAAGCTTCAGGGTTGGGCAGCCAGTCACATTTCTGTCCAGGACGCAATTGATCAACCGGCGTGGTGGTAATCCGTCGCAGATAATTCAGCAGCGAAGTCTTCCCCGATCGACGCTTACCAATAATCGCCGCATTTTGCAGCGGATGAGTCTTCAGCAAATTAAACAACCGCTTCAACTCCTTCTCCCGCCCAAAGAAGTTTTTGGGGTGTTCGATCGGTGTACCAGTAATAAACACCGATGCCGCCCGATCCTTTTTAGCTTTAGACTCAATTGATGGCAAAGATTCCACCGCCCGCCGAATGCCTTTGGCTACATCCAAAAAAGCCACATCCTGATCATCCCACTGCGTGATCGGCTTCAAGTCCTTTGGTAATGCCTGAAGCTCCATAAATGGTGAGCCATCCAAATCACAAGGCCGCAAAATGATCGGAATCACCAAGGCCGTACCCAGTTTATGCCGTTCGATCGCCATTTTCATCTCAATATCGTAGCAATAATCAGAAGCCAAAAAATCGGCACTAATCAGCAGCAGAATGACCGGTGATGATTTCAGCTTATCTTTAAGCTGAGCTTCCCATTCTGAACCAGCCTCAATTTCCCGATCGAACCAATCGGCAATTTTACGCTGGCGCTTCAAACTAGACAAATGAGTCACCAACTTCGATCGCAAGTCATCATCCTTGTGAGAGTAAGAAATAAAAACATCGATCGGTGCTGGAATGTTTGGAGAAGTTGGTGCTGTCATCGAATTCACGGTAACACTTTGATCGATCATCCCTGGGCAGTAACTGAACTACTCAGAATATATTGACCACCTAGATTATGGCCGAAAAACCAGTAGATCGATCAACTTGCCAAAAAATACTTAACGTTAGAGAATGTCTGAAAAGGGTCATCACCAATGAAAAATGGGGCTTTCAGGCATTGTTTGCTGACGAGGAAATCAGCTTTCCAGCCAACAGTTTCGACTTTTCAGACATCCTCTTAGCTCCAAACCCCACCAACTTTTAGGCAATTACGTCAAAAATATAGTATGTAAATACTATGGAATTCCTCTATGAAGCAGGACACAATATTCTACCAACTGTTCAAACTTTTCCTTCAGCCTCCTCTTTGAACGCTGAAGGAAAAGTTTTTGGGGAAGCCAAAAAATCAGCAGTCACTAAAGAAAATATCATAAAGTACCTGAACCTGGAGTGATTTTCCAATCCTGCACCTGCAAAGCTTCAATAGCCGCAAACTTAGCCGCAAAACAACTTGCACTATTTCCGACTTTCTTTAAACAGTCTACAGCCGATGGGTGGTGGAGCCAATTTTCTGAAAGAAGCCTGATAGAGAGCATCTGAACGTCGGGATGCCGGTCAAATGCTCGATTAGTTAGTGTAGTTAGTACGATAAAGTGGCTTTGCCACCTAGTCTGCATTTTTTCTAAACTGGTGAACCTAACGTCACTATGCTGATCGATAGCACAGCTTTGTAGCACGAATAAATTTTTTGCTCCTCCGTGAAGAAATTCAATTGCCCAGCATCGAATACTATAATGGTCAGCATACTGGGCTAAGTGCCTAGCCAAGCACTGGTTTTCAACTAAATTACAATATTTATATGGGGAATGTGGAGCTGAATAGGGGTATTTGGTCACGCTATTCTCCCTAGATATAGATGGATGATTGGTTAATCATATGACAAACATCTACATTTAGATCCAGATGCTTGTCGGGCATAGACCGACAAGCGTCATTTCAGCCTAAATTATTCACTAAGTCATGAAATCCAGATGCTGGCTGCACCTCAAAAAAAACACTGTTTTTGGACTGATCGCCACAACTGTTTATTCATAAAAATTTCAAGGATTTTTTGAAATCATCATAAATAATGCCAATCCTTTAAACTCGACAAGCGTCGGTAAGATTTCGACAGGCATCCGTTGAGCTAGGTAACAGCACATTTCCATTCCCAGTTACGAATAGACTCATTCCAGCAGAGCTGGACAATCTCCGTAGGCGGATGATGTCGATCACCATTTTGTTTAAAGGAAAGCTCTCCGGTGACTCCTTTAAATTGATTATTTTTATTTTTCAAGTACTCATTCATGTGTTCTAACAACATCTTGGGTTCGTTAACATTAGGAAATTGTTGTAGTATGCGGGCAATTAACAGCACTGAGTCATAAGCTGTAGCACTGCGCCAAGTAACTCTTTCATTTCCCCAGAGGCTCTCGGCCAGAACACAAAAATCATTTGCTAAGCTGTTATTGCTTTCACAACCATTGCTGTAGCTATCAAAATGCCAGGGCAAACAGGAGATAATTTTAGGTTGATAAGCCAAAATATCACGACTGAACTTTTGTTGATATAAAGTAGCAGAGCCTGCCAGAACACAGTGGCTTAAATCTAGATAGCTCAATATTCCGGTGTTAGCTAAAAAATTTGGCTCGATTCTAGTATCAATAATTAAAATAACTACATCTATCTTATCGCGACTGATTTTTATGACATAGTCGCTCAGCCCTAGGTTTAGGTGATCTATTCTGCTATAGCCAAAAGTAGATGACAATTTAAAGTTTTCTGAGTTGTTACTCAATTCATTTTCTACTACAGTCAGATATGATTGGCTATAAGCACTTTCTTGTGCGTAAATAATTGCCACTCTTTTCTGTTTTGGCAGATGTGGAAAATTTGCTGGGACACTTAAAAATTTGATTAAGCTTGCTGCATTAATGGTATCCATAGGTGGAATTCTAAAAAAGCAGAGCCGCTCACCAATATCTAAAGTCGATAGCTTTATGGAAGTACTACTAGAATTAACTAACACGATACTAGCTTCAGAATAGACTGGCAGAGCACGGCTAGTTGCTTCGCTGGAGTAGTTGCCAATAACAGCAATTAAATTTAATTTAGATGATAGATTTACAAGATTTTCAGCAGTACGATCAGGCCCATCATGTAAATTATTAATATCATTGACAATTAATATTTTCAAGACAAAATTTGGAATAGCAAGCCGTTGTGGCATCTTAGCCGTTAACGCAAGTTTATTCATTGATAGCTCTAATATTTGAGCATTAATTTGGAACTGAATTTGAGCAATCCCTTGTAATGTTTCAGCCGCGATTTGACCACGATCATGATGAATAGGGACTACAGCAGCAATTGTATGAATAGCAATTCCTTGCCGTTCTAGCTTGGCACAATTCAACTCGATCACACAGTTGTTGATATAAATTAATATCTCTGGACTACTACTGTTGAAAAGGTTTTTCCCGGTTTGCCAAGCAAATAGAAAGCACTCTTGAGCCAGATAAAATGACCTGGACTGATAGTATTTAGCTCCTGTAGTTTGAGCAGTACCAATTTTCCGATCAAATGGATATAAAAATACTTGCCGACCAAAACTAGCTTGAAAACTATCAGCATTTAGTTGAATGCCTGGATTCAAGCGATATTTTTGTGCTGGATCCAATAGCCAGTTTAAAATTAATGTCCAGTTATCAGCTATCCCTTGTCTATTTAACGATGTTAAGTTAGCAATTCCATTGTATATTCTTCCCAATTTATCTTGAACACGAACACGAGGGTTCGTAATCTTAGTAATTGCAGTGATTTCTCTTCTACTTTTTCCTAGTAGTGATGTACAGATAATGACTTTATCTATTTCCTGTAGATTCTCAAAATCTTCTAAATTATCTAAATCTATAAAAAACAAATCAATACTAATTCCCAGTTTTTCGTTTACTTGATCACTGTATATGCTCATGTTATTTTACTGTTGAGTTATGGTAAAGATACACTAATTTGTGACTGTACGCTAGTTTTTTATGGATGAGTTATTAGCTTGTTAGAGTACATGAGAGTATCGTGAACTCTAAGCACGATCTTACTAGTTTTTGTGAGTATCACCAGTATGGTAATGCTCTATTATACATATGGACGGTCTTCATCAAAATCTCGCGCCGATCAAATTTATGATGAAGAGCAGTGGTACTGGGAGAAAATCCTCTATAGGAACGAGATTCAAAGTGCCTAGAAGCGGCTCTCATACTCCAAAATCGCTCTACTCTCACTCAGAAAATTAGAAGACCCCCGCAGCAGCAATCGATCATTAATGCGATAGCGAATGCTGTATTGAGGAGCTTCTTCGCTGGTCAGTATTTTAAATACCGAAGCCGAAACATTTCTATTCAAATCTAGCCCAAGCTCTGCCGCTACCCCCAAGGTAGAAGTGGTGCTTCTTTGCTCTGAGCGAGTTAAAGCTGGATAAATACGAAAATCGCTCAGACCCAGTAAATCGCTCACCAGATCTTGCACATAATTAATTGCCGTAGAACCGGCAAAATTCAGTAGACCACTTTCATTTGGTGAGATTCGCCCCAAACCATTTCCTAACAATAGAAAAATTTCATCTTGGCTGCGGTTGGGAGTACTGGTTAAGGCGATCGAATTAGTGGCTTGGGATGCCGCTCCATTCACCTTGGCATCTACCTGCACTGTTTGTACCGTACCAACGTTAGTACTAAATAAGTTGCGATCAATATCGATTCGTTCATTCGAGCTATTTATACTGGGTAGCCGCGATGTTTCCAGCACTTTTGTACTAAGTTGCAAATTTACAATCGGGTCAGCACCTCGATCAGGTGTAAAACGGGCAGTATTTTCACTACCCGTGAGGCGAAAACGACTGGTAAATAAATTAATTTGACCACGCCCCAACTGAATTAATCCTTCTGGTTGGAGGTTATCTATTGAACCATTTAAGTTAACTTTGCCCGTAGCTAAAAAGCTCAAAATTGGTGCTTTCTCTACTTGGACATTTTCGCCTAGTAATAGATCTAAACTTTTAAACTGTAAAGTTGAGCCAGTATCGCTGGGAGCGCTGAGGGAGGTGCTCCCTATCGATGGAGTATCTGGCAATGAAATTTTACCATTACTAAGCTTGATCTCACCGCCCAATCGAGGCACTAAAATTGTGCCATCACCCAATAATAAACGGCCCGAAACACCGCCTTGATATCGATCTTTTAGGTCAACTTGAATTTTATCTAAACTCACAGTTAGCGGATCTAGAAGAGTTAGTGTTTTCTCGATCGGAATGCTGCCTTGGGCAATAATTTCACCACTTCCATACTGACCTCGAAAATTTTCGACTTTCACCCGATCCAAATCGAAGCTTACTTGGCTATTTACTTTAGTCAGATTATTGGGCAGAGCAACAGCTTGTAAGACAGCATTAGCAATTGTGGCATCACCTTTAGCAGTAACATCCTTGGGATTACCAGCCCGATCAATCTGTCCTTTGAGTAAGACATTGATTTGGCCATCACCGTCTATCCAATTTAGCTGTTGCTGAGTCAAAATAGATAGGGTTTGCATTCCCTTGTTTTGCACTTTCAAGTTAATACTAAAATTTCGGTTGTCGGGAGATTTCTGGGCGAAGGGTAGTTGATAGGGTACAGTACCAGAGATTCTTAGCGGCTCGATCGTGCCACTAGCCACCGAAGTATTAATATCACAAATATTGCCTAATGAAAGTTTTTTAGCCTTATCTAATATAATACTGTCTTTGAAAATACTGTTGAATCCTAGTCGAGCACTATTATAATTAAAATCAGTGTAAATTGCGGGGACGTCAAATTGATTAAGCTTGCCTTTAGAAAGGCTCGCATTTCCACAAAGTTGAGGGTTAAAGAAAGTCCCACCTAATTGAGCCTCTAAATCTACATCACCAGCTACCTCGATCGGCAGCCTAAATAATGTACTCAAGCGTTCTGCCGGAAACTTATCGACTTTAATCTTGGCATTTTGTCGATCACCACCAAATTCTCCACTGAGTTGAATCTGAGCATTAGTAGAAGTCAGTGCTACATTAGACAAGGTCAACAAATTATTTTGCCAACGTCCTTGTACTTTGATTTTTGATAGGTTGTATTGATCCACAGTCCAATCTTTGCCACTGACATCAAAGCTAGCATAAACACCCTGCCTAGCAGCATTGTTAATCACAATTGTCCCCTTAAAATCACCATCTAATTTACGTAGATCTGGTATGGGGTTTTCTCCTGCTTGTTCAGATTGAATACCCTGCAGACGACGGAATTCAGATAGTTTATCAACTTGTTCTTGCAGAGTATCTGATCCAGCACCAACCTTTTTGGCTTGGAGATCTGTAGCTCGACCATAGCCTCGATCGCCAAAGGGATTAACTACATCGCCTAGGGAGAAAATCTGGAACAGATTACTCACATCAGCCAAGTTACCGTTGTCTACCTTGACCACTAGTTGATATTCCGGCTGCTGGGCTTTAGTCAAGACTCTCCCTTCAATTAAGTAACTATTCTTACCACGTAAAAACATCCCATCTCGCACAATTAAAAGGCCATCAGCGTAGCTCACACTACTACTTTGCAATCGATCACCTTTAAGAATTCCTACTTGGGGGTTATCAATTGATAAATTTTTACCTTCGATTTTACCGGTAGATAAGTCCATGCTCAGCTCACCACCCACAATTCCTTTGAGTTCCTGTTTTTTAATTTGGGGCAAGGGGGGCAAGAAGCCTGTAATCAGGTCGATCGGCACACCTCGGGAAGTAACTCGAAGCTGCTTGCCATCGATTTCACCTTCTGCTTCGATCGCGGTTAATCGATCATCGGCTAAACTGCCTGATGGAATGCCTGCCAATCGACCGGCAAATTTCAGCCCTTGATCGGTAGAATGTAGTGATAATGAATTGTTATCGCCAGTTAAATCTAGGTCAATTTTACTATTGCTAACTTTCACTGGCCCGGCTAAATCGGTTAGTGGTAGAGGTGGAATTTGTCCACCCAGATCGGTCTTGAGCAACAAGCCACTGAGTTGCACGCTGCTATCTATCTGCAAATCTTTAATGTCAAATCGATCGAGGCGACCAGCGGCTTGACCCGTCCCGGAAACTCTGCCAGCCAGCACCTGAATATTGTTGCCCGCGACATTGGCCAAATTAATATTGCGAACAGTAATAGCTTCGCTTTGCCAACGACCACCAGCAATTTGAATAGGTGCAACAGTAATGGCACCACCCCAGATCGCCAACTCTCCGTTGGCTTTGCCACTAATGGCTGTGAGCTGCGGTTGAGCTAAAGAACCATTGAGATCTACATTTCCCTTAAATACCCCGCCCTGTAAATTAGTTGGCACTGCTGCGCCCAAAGTACTCAAAGCCAAGCCTTTAGTACTAGCAGCCACCTGCCAAAGACCCTTACTCAATTGCCACCGTTGCAGAGCGATTTCACTATTTCCCAGCACTACTTTGCCACTACCACCACCATCAACCTGCTGGGGATTTTTAAGATTTCCGCTCAAATCGAAGTTGCTACTGACCCGGATGCCATTCAGATTAGGTGGTAAGCCAGCAAACTGTCCTACTGCGAGGTTAGTTGTCTGAAATTTACCGCGCCATTGATCCCCATTCAGTTCTAGCTGATCAGCCACTAGCAAAGCTCCTGGCAAGCGTAATTTACCACTGCCCTTAGCAGTTTCTAGTTGGGGCTGATCCAAAACTCCCGTTAACTGAAAGGTGCCATCAACCTGACCAGCGGGGAGTTTTTGGGGGAGTGGTAGCTGATTGAGATCGATCGATTGCAAAGTCACTAATCCTTGCCAGCGTCCCTCACCTACCTGGATATCTTTGGCCGTAATTTGCCCCTGGCCTAGTTTGACAGATGCATCGCCTTTTACCAAGGCTTGTTCGGGGTGATTGATCGAGCCAGCAACTTGCAAATTGCCGTTTAGTAACGCGGTTTGCAAAGTCTTGGGGATATTCGGCGACAATCTACCTAAAGGTACTTTGGCTAACGCCACATTGCCTTGCCAATTGCCTTGGCTTAATTGCAGATCTTTACCTATTAGTTCCCCCCCTGCTAGACGCAGGCGGCCAAAGCCACTACCAGTAATATCTTTCAGGTCGCTTTTTTCTAGATCCCCATTGGCCTGAAACTTACCACTGAGTTTACCGCCTACTTGGGGAGCCAGTTTTGCAATATCAAAATTATCGGCGCTAAATTCACCTTGCCATTTGCCTTGATTGAGCAATAAATTTTGACCAATAATTTTGCCATCAGGTAGTGTTATGGCTCCATTGCCTACTGCAACGATTGTTTCTGGTAAGGGCTTAGCTGTATCTCCACTCACCTTAAATTGACCAGTTAGCTGTCCGAGCAGTTGTGGGTCAACCTTGCTCAACGCTAACCCCACCGTCTGCAAATTGGCCTGCCATTTACCTTGATTAATGGCAAAGTTGGTAGCAGATACTCGACCACCGGCAGTTTGCAAATGTAGTTTTCCTTTGCCATTTAAGCTTTCGCTGTTGTTGACAGAACCATTGAGTAGGAGTTCTCCTTGAATATTGCCTTTTAAGAAAGCTGGTAAGTCTTTGATTTTGGCGATCGCTGCTAACTGCTGACTAGGAATTGCGGGCACCTGTAATCGCGCCTGCCATAGACCTTGTTTGCTGCTGCCCGTCCCGGTAATATCGCGGCCAGCTAGTTGTACTTTGGCTCGATCGACTGTAATTGCGCCATCAGCAGCAATCCTAATCTGAGCATTGAGGGGATAAGTTGCTTGGGGAGCTTGGACTTGGATGGTGGTTTTGATTTGGTCTACTGGGCCGGTAATTTGGGCGCTACCACTTACTATCCCTAGAGCGATCGGGAGTTTTTGATAGGGCTGTGTCAATATGTCAGCTAGTAGCTTGTTGCCTTGCAGGTTGATGTTGACGGTAGGGGTAGCTAGTTCTTTGAGGACGATTTGACCATTGCCAGTAACTGTGCCGCCGCTGGTGGGAATGGCGCTAATTTGATTGAGTTGAAGATTGCCATCTGCTAAGGAAAAATCGCCTTGTAATTGATTGATGGCTAGTCGATCGACCTGAGCGGCACCAACAGCTTTGGCTTTACCTGTAAAAACAGGTTCCTGGAGCTTGCCGGTAAGAGCCAGATCTGCTTGCAACTGTGCGGCTAAAAAGACTGGAGATTTAATCTTCAGGGTTTCCAGCAA
Source organism: Synechococcales cyanobacterium (assembly GCA_043755495.1). GTDB lineage: Bacteria > Cyanobacteriota > Cyanobacteriia > Cyanobacteriales > Chamaesiphonaceae > JAAFHZ01. Next base: position 7,716 of record JAYUSV010000225.1, on the reverse strand, counting down.
TTTATTAACGGGAAGGATGGCAGTTTTGGCTTGCAGGTCATAGCCTTTGACAAAATTGATCGAGCCGGTGACTTGACCAGGTACTTGGCCATACAGCGTAGAAACGTTGTTAAATTTTACATCTTGGGGCGAAATTTGCAAATCGCCACTGGTGTTGGTGAACAACTGTGGTACTTGGGTTACTTGAATGGTGGCTCGGTCTATATGGACTTTGCCTTGTACTTCCAAGGGTTTGTTGGGTTGAATATTAAGACTTAAATTGCCGCCCACTAGCCCACTGCGAAAATCTACCGCCGGAATTTTGACAACATCGCTAACTTGTTTGGCGTTGAGTGACTGACCCTCGATTTCTAGATTAGTGATGCGATTGATCGGAGAGTTACTACCGCGCAGAGCTAACTGGGCATCTTTGCCAATCTGGCTTTTACCATCAAAGTTAATCAGTTGCAGGGCGCGATCTCGATGGTTAAAGTTGGCATTGAAGTCGGTATTTTGAAACTCAATGGGCTGTCGTAAACCGTTGGCCTGATAAGGAATAACTATGCCTCGGGCTTTTTGCACCCGTAGAGCTTGAATTTCGGTGCGGAAGTCTCCTGGTTTGTTGGGTTCAACGGCTGGGAGTTTTAATCGCAGCCAATCACCGCTGGCTGCTTGTTCTAAATAAAGCTCTGGCTCCACCAGGGTAACGGTGGGTTTGATGGTGCGTTGCCACAAAATTGCTAGCGGATCGAAGCCAATTTTGATCGCCTTGACGGCTACTTTGTTGGGGCTGTTGGCGGTGGCTGCTAGGCTAGAGGCTCCAAAGTTGATTTCGTTAAAGCCAATATTTTCCACTGGCCCAATGGCTACTTGTCGATCGAGGGCTTTGGTGAGTTCACGGGCAATAGTTGGGGATAAATTGGTGGTGACCCAAATGCTGGCTCCAATAAAACCCAACAAACCCAGCCCTAAAAATCCGGCAGTGATTTTGGCGGTAGTGTCCATCCAGTTAGGTCTGACAGAACTGATCGACGTTTGAGCCGGACGATTCTCTGAGGCAGAAGCTGGTTGATCTATTTGGGGAGGTAGAATACCCATTGATGGGGAAATGCAAAGATGAGATCTAGAACACCCTGTTTTGCTGGAACAGTTGAAAGCAGGAAATCTTGCTTAACTTAAAATGCCCATGATTAAGGGTGCCACTTTAAGCTGGAATATAATTATAAATATTAAGTTCCCATCTTCGCATTATTTGACACCTACCATGAAACATTTGATGCACGGATACTTGGTGGAAAAAATATTGTTTTGTGTTGCAAAATACTTCACGAACTCCAAGGATTTTCGTTAAAGTATGAAAGTGATCCGTTGTTCGAGTTGTTAATAATTCACAATCTTTTTTGGGGAGAGTTATGGAAGTCGCTAATTCACTGACTGGCAGCATCATTGCCGATCGTTATCAACTGGCCGAATTATTGGGTTCTGGCGGCAGTGGCAGCACCTACCGTGCCACTCGGATCAGTGATGGATCCGAGGTTGCCATCAAAATTCTTTCTTTGCGCCACCTCAATGATTGGAAGCAACTGGAACTATTTGAGCGAGAAGCCAAGGTCTTATCTCAGCTCAGTCATCCCCAAATTCCGGCATATCTAGAGTATTTTCATGTAGATACTCCTAGTAATCGGGCTTTTTACATTGTGCAGCAGTTGGCTCCAGGTAAACCACTAACTGGCTGGATACATGCTGGTTGGCTCAGTACAGAAGCTGAAGTGCGTGATATTGCTAGTCAGCTATTAAACATTTTGCAGTATCTGCACCAGCAGTCTCCACCGTTAATTCACCGAGATATTAAGCCCCACAATATTATTCGCAACGACGATGGCCAGGTATTTTTAGTGGATTTCGGGGCGGTACAAAATGTATACCATAATACTTTAATGAAAGGTAGTACTGTTGCCGGTACCTATGGTTACATGGCTCCAGAGCAGTTTCGGGGAATGGCCGTGCCCAGCAGTGATTTATATGGTCTGGGTGCCACTTTATTGTATCTGTTGACTCATCGATCACCTGCTGACTTGCCCCAAGAGCGCTTAAAACTCAGTTTTCGGGGTCATGTAAACATCGCCAACCACTTTGCCGACTGGCTAGAAGTGATCCTAGAGCCAGATACTGCCGATCGATTTGCCTCGGCCTCGGCTGCTTTGCAAGCTCTGCGCAAAGAACAGCGTTTTCGGGTACAAAGTGGTTCTAAGGTAGGTTTTCCCTGGAGAGGTGCTGCTGCGGTATTGGCTGTCTCATTGTTTGCCTTGCCCTTGAGCTATCAATATCGCTATGCCTTTTTAACTCTGGTGGGTCTACCGCCACGAGATCTTTGCACGGCGATCGAAAGAAATGATTTGATACCTTTAAATGAGTATCTCAATCATGGTGGTAGTGTAAATGCCAATGTTACTATCTCCGACAACTATTTAAATGGCTATACCAATGGCTCACTGTTGCATTGTGCGATCGAGCATGACCAAATAGATATTGCCGAAAATCTTCTCAAACGGGGGGCTAACCCAAACGAACTAAACAATCAGGGTTCAACGCCACTTCATCAGGTAATCAATAAGTATCGCCATGTTCAAGAATATGCTGCCGAAAAATCTGCTGATTTGGTTTTTTTGATTGACGAAAAATCAAATTCTGGGTGTCCAGAGAAAAAAATATCGAAATTTTTGAAACTGTTGATAGATCATAAAGCCAGTCTGAATGCTAAAAATAGTCGCGGAGAATCACCTCTATTGCTAGCTGTCAAAACCCATAATGTGCAAGCAGTTAGTGATTTATTATACTTGGGGGCTGACCCCCATGTCACCGATCACCGTAAGTCTAATTTATGGCATGTGTTAGCTGAAAATCGGTATCCTTATCAAGAAGAAAGAATATATTCTAATGAGCATGATGATCTAAAATACTCATCTTATGTTGGTATGTCTAGTGACGAGAAATCATACTTGGGGCAAGCTGTTTTAGAAATTGCTCAGAAATTGACTGATGCAAAAATAGATTTAAATACTTTCAACAATAGCGGTGATGTCCCTCTACATACTGCCTTGCAAGCCAATAATAAAATACTATTTGAAGAACTCCTGAATCAGACTAAACAAGTTGATGCCAGAAATGCCAAAGGGCAAACCTTACTAATCCGCGCCATTGAGAACAAGCAGGTCGATTTTGTAAAGCTTTTGGTGGCTAAAGTTCCGAGTGTGAATACTCCAGACAAATCGGGGAAAACACCGCTCATGGTAGCAATTGGTACAATTTTTTCTAATCATTCAGCATTTGTTTCTCCTTCGATATCGCCATATACCTCTGCCAATTCATTAGATTCAACAGCCTCAAAAAATCAGACCCGAGAAATTATCGGACTGCTGATGGGTCGTGGGGCTGATCCTAACTTAGCTGACGAAAATGGTGACACGGCCTTGCACCTGCTGGGCAATCTGGATAGCAGTTCAACTTTGGATTGTGTAAAACAGTACTCTTTAGCATTGCGGGTACTTGATTTGTTCGTCAGTCAAAAAGCAAATCCTCTGTTAAAGAACAAGGCTGGTAATACGGCTTTACATGAGATGGCCAAGAAAAATCTTTTCCCACTAATGCAGAGGATGATTGGCTATGGTTGGAAGCCATCGGAGTTAAATAATGCCGGAGAAAGTCCGCTATCGAGCGCTGCTGATATTTATGGTGTTCCGGTTAGCACTATGCAAACTTTGCTAACACCGGGTAAGCTTAATGCTAAATCCATTAACTATCAAGATTCAAATGGGAACACCATCGCACACAAAATACTAAGTGGGAATCTGCACAAAAGCATTAATGAGGCAACAGCTAAGACCCAACTACTTAAGCTATTAATTAGCTCAGGAGCAGATATTGATCTGCCAAACAGCCGTGGTGAGACAGCTTATGGGATGTTGCCAATAGTTACTAGTTATCAAGTGAGCGACTTTATTTCACAGTGTGATATTAAGCGCATTAATTTAAGAGGGCGCAAATAATGAAAGATGTGGCCTCAATTAATTCTCCTCTAGCAAAAATACCCAGCGATTTGACCATACCGATGCTAGGTGATTCTCCACAGGAGATGCTGCGCCAACGATATCGTGTTTTAGAACTTTTGGGGGAAGGTGGCAGCGGCAAAACTTATCGAGCCTTCGATGTGCAAGAAGAGGCGGAAGTTGCTGTCAAAGTATTGAGCCTTCAGGGGATGGCTGATTGGAAAACCCTGGAGCTTTTTGAGCGGGAGGCCAAGATCCTAGCGCAGCTTGATCATTTGGCTATTCCTCGCTATTTAGATTTCTTTCGTACCCCCAATGCTGGTGAAGAAGTTTTTTGCTTGGTGCAAGAAATTGCCCCTGGTCAATCTTTAACTACTTGGATCGAGCAAGGATATAGTTTTAACGAGAAAGAACTACAACAAATTGCCATTCAAATTTTAGAGATTTTAATCTACCTGCAAGATTTTACGCCACCGATTATCCATCGTGATATTAAGCCCCAAAATATTTTGCGGACTGAATCTGGGGTGATCTATTTGGTGGATTTTGGGGCGGTGCGGGATACCTATCATCTCACTATTACTGGTGGCAGTACGATTGTTGGCACCTATGGTTATATGGCTCCTGAGCAGTTTCGAGGACAGGCGGTGTTAGCGACTGATCTGTATGGTTTGGGAGCGACTTTACTGTACTTGCGATCGGGTCAAGATCCGGCTGATTTGCCAGTAAAGAAAATGAAAATCGACTTCCGAGATCGAGTAAAAACCTCAGTAGATTTTGCTAACTGGTTGGATGGTTTGTTAGAGCCGATGCCAGAAGATCGCTATAGAAGTGCTGCCTTAGCTTTAGATTGCTTGCAAGGTAATGCAGTGGCTAAAGCTCCTCGCCCCAAACAGCCAATCGCTAAAATCTCTCAACAGGGTGAAACCATGAAAATATTGGTGCCACCAATTTGGCTGGCTACCCGCAGTAGCAAAAAGACTTTTTTTACCGTCATGTCGTTGAGTTTAGTGGTGGCATTTTGTTCTTGGTTAATGTTGGCGGCAGTTCTGCCAACTTGGGTTATTGCGATCTGTATGGCTATTTCGGTGCCGATCACTCCTTGGATGGTCTGCATATTATGGCAATACTTAGGCGCAGTGATGTCTCGGCACGAGATAGTAGTTAATGATCAAGCGATAGTTTATGTAACCAGATTGGCTGGGCTGGTTGTGAGTAGGCGGGCGTTGCCGCTCCATGCCATCAGAACAGTAGGCTGTGAGCAAGTTAGAGCCTTGGGTTTGGGGGGTGGAATTCAATTTGCTACGGCAGGGCGACAATATTATGGTGATGCCAACCATCATAGAGGTCACTTTTTTCGACCTTATTCTTTTGGTAAGTACCTAGATTTTGGTGAGCGTTTGTGGCTAACCGGGGAAATTAATGAACACCTCAAACAGTTGGAGCCAGAAGCAGAAGTTTCGATGCTCTTAGATCTCTACCTGCCTTGAATTGTTGAATTTAAACTAATTCTCCTCACTCTTGTCAGTTTGTATCGAAATATTTGGTTTACCACTGCAAGATTTGATTTTTTGTGACAATGTGAACTTGGCTGATCGATATAACTGATCGAACTCTCTCTGAAAATGTGCAGCCACTGTAGGACTCTTTACCACCAACAAAGTTTCATCATTTTTATAATTTGCGGCTGCCGACCAGTTATGGGAGCCAGTAATCACCATAGATTGATCGATCACAGCAAACTTATGATGCAACAGATCACCCGGGGGTAACTCTGGTACTCCAGCCGTAGTAATGGGTTTTGCCCAGACTCGGTGTTTGCTAGACTGACAGGCCACACCCAACATCACCAGCATTTGACTGTAAGGACGATAAGCAAACTCTCGATCGATCAACAATCTTACCGGCACCTGCCGAACAGAACTAGCCTCCAACACTTCACCAAGCTGCGGTTCCGAAAAAACAAACAGCGCCAGGTCGGTCTGAGACTTCGATCGACTCAAAGTCTGGCCAATCAAACCATTAGTAGTTGTGGCCCAACCTTGACTTTTAGCAGATGGAGAAAAGTGGATCGTCACCGAGCTATCACCAACGGCAATATTTACCGGTGATCGATCGGGCTTAGCAGTCTTAAACTGACTATCTGGTAAACCACCAGGGCCATCACCCCACATCAAGTTGAACTCTTGGCTGAAACTCTGGGCTACTGGGACGCTATCGATCGACAGCAAATTATTCGGATTTCCCCGCGTCTCCCGCCGATTGAGATCGCCATGCACGTCACTGAGCGTCCAGTTCGCCGAGGTAACGATGGTTTGTTTACGATCCACCACCATAAACTTATGGTGCATTAAACCACTGCCACTAGAACCATCCGCAGTGTCATCGATTACCAAAATCTGGGCATTAGCTAAAATCTTTAGAGCATCTCGTTGAGCGATTTCCGCTCCACTAAGTTGACCATCTCCATCAGCATCCACCAACTTCATAAATTCTTGATAGCGACTGCGCTCTCGCTCCGAAAGCTTGGCTACATCTGTTGCTGTTAAAATACTCCAGCTTATACTATAGTTGTGCTCTAAAATCACTCGCACTTTGATCCCGGCCTGTTGACGTTTTGCTAAAGCCCAAGCAATCCGAGGCAGCTTAAATTCTTGCACAGCAATATCGATCGACTGTTGCGCCCGATCGATCTCTGCAATAATAATAGATTCTAGATCATCCCCAGGTCTTTGAATACCTCGATATGGCTCCAGATAACTGTTCACAGGGTTTTGATTAAAAAATGCTTGAATTTGAGGATGCTGGGGCAATGGCGTTAACTTAGCCAGAGTTCTACCCGGTTGCGATCTTAGCCAGATAATTAATCCAGCCACCAGTAATAAAATCGGCAGCAACCAAAACTTCGACCGCCTCATAGCAAACCAAGAAAACAACATGATTTTGAGAATATTGTCCATTCTCATTATTCCCATCGGAGTAGATCAAGTTGATTGCGTTTATTTTTTCTCGGGTTTACCAGAATCACGGAATGCCTGAAATGCTGCTTTGGTACCCACAATTAAGCCACGAGTAGTAATTTGTGCCCGATCGACCTGCTTCTTTGTCACCGTCAAACCCCGATCGACCTGTTCTACCACATTGACGGCGCTCTTGACCCCCCGATTGACATCCTTTTGCAAACTACCTAAATCTGAGCCAGTCAACCGAATTGATTCCAATGTTGCCGGTAATTCGCGGTTGAGCGTATCCAACAACTTCTCGGCACTGCGTGCTACTCGTGCTAACTCCACAACTACCGGCATCGCCACCACAAACACCGCTGTCAAACTCATCGCCACCAATAGCAGCGAACAACCCAGCCAAAAAACTGGGTCGGCGACACTGATGGTATTTGAAAGAGTAGTTGAGCTAGTTGGATTCATTGGGTCTGCGCTGATCCTGAACAGATTGACTTGCGGCAATGCCCGCAGCTACGGCCTGCTGTAACCGATCGATCGTCCCCACCAAATTACTTCCAGCAGCCAAAGACAATCGATCGGTCTGTAACTTGAGGCTATCTGATAAATCTTCGGCCAGTTCTGGTACAGCAGATACCACTTTTTTGAGCACATGACGGGTTTCGCGTCCTTTGCGGGGGGCAACCAAAAGGCCAGCTACAGTGCCAATGGCAGTACCCACAATCATTCCA
>JAYUSV010000224.1:0-2166 GCA_043755495.1 Synechococcales cyanobacterium | reverse complement strand
GGCGGCTATGCCGATGCCGCTGGAGTACCCCGGTTGAATGTTCTAGATCTGCAAAGGTTAATTCGATCGATGCCCAAGGTGGTGATTGCTTTGGTGGCCGGTTACGCAATCGGTGGTGGCCATGTTTTACATTTGGTTTGTGATTTATCGATCGCCGCCGATAATGCCATCTTTGGCCAAACTGGCCCCAAAGTGGGCAGCTTTGACGGCGGCTTCGGAGCCAGCTACTTAGCCCGAGTGGTTGGCCAAAAAAAAGCGCGAGAGATTTGGTTTCTCTGCCGCCAATATGATGCCAATGCAGCTTTAGAAATGGGTTTGGTAAATACGGTGGTGCCAGTAGCCGAACTAGAAACCACCGGAATTACCTGGGCTAAAGAAATATTAGCAAAAAGCCCCTTGGCAATCCGCTGCTTAAAATCGGCTTTCAATGCCGATTGTGATGGCCAAGCTGGCTTACAAGAATTGGCTGGTAATGCCACAATGCTCTATTACATGACCGAAGAAGGTGCCGAAGGCAAGCAGGCTTTCTTAGATAAAAGAGAACCAGATTTTAGTGAATATCCCTGGCTGCCCTGAAAACCTAACTTATTTTTGAGTGAGCACTGCCACCAAAAAACCCGTCTCTGAAAAAGACGGGTTTTTCGATTGATCAATTAATTGTGGCTAATTTGCGATACTGGAGCCGCCAGTCTGACTGGTAGAGACTGCTCTTCGGCTAAAACAGGGATCCTGACATTTCCGGCGGGTAAATCTTCTAAAGTCTTCCACGATGGCACAAAAGCCGGAAGCGACAATTTACAAGTAGACCAAGTGCCACTCACCGGCACATTGAACTGTTCGCAAATACCACCTCGGTGTCCGTTGGGTTGATAGAATCGGCAGTTGCGACAAACAGCATTAGAAATTTCGCTGGTATTTTTAGTCTGCATCATGATCTTTATGGGGAGCCGGGGTTTTTTTAGTGGTCTGTTGAACCACCTCTTTATTCTGCAACATTCATCAGCGGGGATCATATCTCTGCAAGGGTTACGACACCTTGATTCAAGCTGGGATCAGGGCTTTTTTTTGTTTAGATTGTCTTCACATTTGGTTTACGAGTAGAAACATTTCGTGGTGTGGCTGCATTGAATTGTAAAGTTGTGTAAGCTAAACTGCTTATAACCGTTGTTGATCCCAGAGTAGAAAGAGTCTGAAAATCTTTATTTCAGGACATTTTTAGAGATTTTTTGACCAAACATTTCGTTGATCCCCATAAACACTTTAGACTAACGCACCGAAATCAGCGTACCCAAAATTGATACAGAAGTTACTGATCCATATCAAGATAAAAACCCCATGCAGAAGGCGGATGAGGAAAAGAGCAAAATGCAGTACTATTACTGGTGGTTGCGACCCCTAGACCGACTAAGAGGCTACCGCAGTGGTGATAAAAGTACTCGGCGGAGATCTAGTTAAGGAACAAGAACACTGGCATCCATAGAGTAAGTCCATTTTTTGTTGTACGTATAAGTTATGCGCCTTGGGACACAGGGAGCCTGCCTAGTGGACACCCGAAACTGTCGCAGGAGTAGGGTAAGCCAAAGAGTAAGTGGCTAGTGATAGACCAAAACCTCTGGAGGCTGTGTAAGACCAATATTCTGACGACAGAGTGGAGGCGATGGCCAATGAAATAGGAAGTCTGGAATCTTGAAGCCCGCTCCCTACCGTAATGTGAGAGTCGGGTGATACGGAGTTTAAGATATGTCACAATGGGGTCAGCAGACCTCCACCGTTGTATCAAGGACAAGATCATCATGGGACTACTCGATCGAATTAGCAGACTGATGCGCGCTAACGTCAATGACATGGTTAGCAAAGCTGAAGATCCAGGAAAAATTCTGGAACAGGCAGTAATAGACATGCAAGAAGACCTTGTGCAACTGCGTCAAGCAGTAGCGGGGGCGATCGCTACTCAGAAGCGTTCTGAGCAGCAATATAACAAAGCAGTTCAAGATGAAGCTGCCTGGCAGCAAAAAGCTCAGCTAGCTCTTTCTAAAGGTGATGAAGCCTTAGCCAAAGAAGCTTTAGTCCGCAAAAGATCCTACACCGAAACTGCTGCTGCCCTCAAAGGCCAGCTAGATAGTCAAGTAGGTCAAATTGAATTGCTTAAACGCAGCTTGATTCAGC
>JAYUSV010000223.1:0-2171 GCA_043755495.1 Synechococcales cyanobacterium | reverse complement strand
TGGTAGAATTGGCGGAAGTCTTGAGGGTTTAAACCAGTGCTTGCAGCAGTTCTCCATGGTCGTGAAGACCTTCGCCTTACCGAAGTAGATGAACCCACTGCCGCTGAGGGGGAAGTGATTATTAAGGTGGGGGCAGCAACCACTTGTGGCACCGACTTAAAAGTGTGGCGGCGGGGTGGTCATGCCAAAATGCTGAAGCCGCCGACACTGTTTGGTCACGAGGGGGCGGGGGTGATTGCTTCGATCGGTAGTGGAGTCACGGGCTGGCAGGTAGGCGATCGAGTGGTGGCCAATAATTCAGCTCCTTGTGGTCGGTGTTTTTTCTGTGAGCGCCAAGAGTTTTCGCTTTGCCCTAGTTTGACTTGGAATAATGGCACTTTTGCCGAGTATCTCCAAATCCCGGCACAAATTGTTCAACACAATTTGTTAAGAATTCCGGCGGAGGTACCCGATGAGTTGGCTGCGATGACCGAGCCGTTGGCTTGTGTGCTGCATGGGGTGGCTAGGAGCAATACCAAGCCGATCGACCGGGTAGTAGTAATTGGAGATGGGGCTATCGGGTTAATGTTTGTCGCGGCACTGGCGCAGCGCTGCGCCGAGGTGTGGTTATTTGGCGGTAATGCTGACCGATTAAAAGTCGGCGAAAAGCTGGGGGCGAAGCGGGTGTGGAATTATCATGAGATCACTGATATTCCTAGCACGGTCAGGGGTCTGACGAATGGTTGGGGAGCAGATATTGTGATTGAGGCTACAGGGGTGCCAAGTGTTTGGGAAGCGGCGATCGCCTCTGGTCGTCCTGGCTCTACGATCAACCTATTTGGCGGTTGCCCAAAGGAGACGACGATCACGGTGCAGACAGAGCAGCTACATTACAGTGAGCTAACTTTGAAAGGAGTGTTTCACAATACCCCCCAGTATGTGCGGGAGGCTTTGGCTTTAATTGCTCAGGGGTCAGTGGACTGGAATTTGTTGGTGAGCGATCGTCGTCCTCTGAAAGATCTCAACCAAGCCTTTGACGATATGTTGCATCGTCGGGTAATCAAGGTCGCTATGCAGCCGTAAAAGCTTAGGGTTCAAAAGTTTGTAGAATAGATTGCTGTAATGGTTGACTGATCGACTGTTCCAGAACACCCTGAATTTCCCACCGTTTTTGTCCTTGTCCCACATCTAAGGCTTCGCCACAATGAATTAGTGAAAAACTCTTCTTCATCGTGTCTGATCGCAGGGGACGCTGAAATGCTCGATCGGATTCAGTTACCAATAGTTTATTAGCTAAACAAGAAAACTCTCTAACTTGGATGGGGGTAGCTAAGGTAACGGTAACAAATTCGGCTCGCCGATAACCAGCAGCATTGGTGTACCGTACAATCTGGTTGCTGCTCAATTTTTCAACTGCTGGTATTCGCTGGGAATGCTCGTTGGTGCTGGTGATCACGGCGATTAATAAATGTCGTTCTACATCGAAGGCATACCATGTACTGATGCCCTCGTTGATTAAGCTACCTTGAAAAAATGAAATTCCACCTGTGGTAATACGTGAAATCTCGATCGGGACAGCAAAATCTACCTCTTGTTGAGCTTTGATCGATAGTGGCTCTGGAGGTGATGCTAAAGAAATTTTTTCGATCGTAGTCTCGAACGGCCCATTTGGACAGGCTGCATCCGCAGATGTTTGAGTCAACAACATTGATGCCTGTATTACTAACATAATCAGAATGATTTCTTTAACCATGGTTTGCACCGAGACAAGTAGGGAGCATGACTAAAACATTTCAGCCCACTCCCCACTCCAAAATTAAGCATCAATATTATCTGCCCATAAACCTGCCCAGTTTCCGGTAATGGGCTTTGGATAACCAGCATCGGTTTTATCAGCAGCAATGTCATACCGGATGTATTCGCTGCCTTTGAAAAAGTAGGCTTTGCCATTGTTTAAAATGACAGCAGCATTTATGCCTGCCGCGAAATTGGCAGGAAATCCTGGCCAACTGCTACTAATATTTTTGGGGTAGCCAACATCGGCTTTACCACTAGCTAGATCGTAGCGAGTATATTGAGAGCCTTTAAAAAAGTAGGCTTTACTATTTGGCCATACTATAACTGCATCGATATTATCTTTCCATATTCCTGGCCAGTTACCAGTAATCGGCTTCGGATAACCAGCATCGGTT
>JAYUSV010000222.1:0-2172 GCA_043755495.1 Synechococcales cyanobacterium | reverse complement strand
GAGTATGGCGAGGGCTGTTGCTTTGTCTAATGTTTCTCCCTGGAGTGCTCGATCGGCTAGGTTTTGCCAGTTGGGGGCGGTGGCGATGGGGGCAACGTTCATACAGCGCTTGTCAGAGAATATCGAGGGTTCATCCTATCATAAGTAGAGTTGCCAAATACCTAGGAGCTGGGGCTTGTTAGATTCTCAACGATTAGGTTTCATTCCCGATTTGCTTTCGGCCAATAAATTGAGGTCGCGCTCTTGATACCCAGAACATCTAGAATATCCTCAGCCTAGGAAAAGTTAAGAATATGAGAACTCCTCGCAATACACCCGCACAATCGCTCCAAGAAGTTTACCTTACTCTCCGAGCCGAGCCTTTGACAACAGAGGCCGAATTGTCGGCATTTTATCGGCCAGAAGTTAATGCTGTGCGAGGTGGAGATAAGGTTAAGCGGCTAGAACAGGGATTAAAGCGGGCCTGCGGCATTACCTACTTCAAAGCTTTTTTTATGGGGCATCAAGGAGTTGGCAAATCTACCGAAATTAGTCGGCTGCTAGTAGAAATCACGCAAGAATTTCGGATAATTCGCTTCAGTGCCATTAACAATCTTGATCCTCGTAACTTTAAAGCTTTAGATATTGTGCTGACAATGATGGCCGATGTGGCCGAACAAACCAGCAAGCCGATCGATCAGGGGGGTGCTGGACAAGCTCCCTCAGAAGCGCGATTGAAAGAAATTTGGGATTGGTTTGCGACAGAAAAAGATACTCGTGAACAGGCAACTTCATCGGCAATTACGATCGAAGGTGGTGCTGGGGCAAAAGCTGATTCTTTGTGGGGCAAAATATTAGGCTTATTTGCTAACCTCAAGGGCGAGATGAAATTTTCTGGTGGACGGAAACAGGAAATAATAGATTACCGCTTTAATCGACTGCCGCTGCTGGTGGAAATTGCTAATCGATTACTAGACGATTGTAATGATTTGCTAAAAAAGGCTACTGGACATGAGTGGCTGTTCATTGGCGAAGACTTTGATAAACCAGGGATTCCTAGCCCTGTCGTTGAAGATTTGTTCATCAACTATGCTGAAGTTTTTCGGAAGCTGCGAGTTCACATGATTTTTAGCTTGCCAATTAGCTTGTACTATTCGGGCAAGGCCGTGGAATTACCTTTTGCTGGCGACCAGAGCTACATTTTGCCCGATACACCAATGTTTTATCAAGATCATACTACTAATTTGGCGGGGCAGTCAGCGGTAGCAGATGTGCTAAGAGCTAGAATGCTGCCCAGTCTATTTGAAGCAGGTCAAATGGAGCGTTTGATTGTGGCTTCTGGTGGTAATCTGAGAGATTTATTTGCTTTGGTAAACTATGCTGCGGATACGGCAGATTTACGATCGGCTACTACAATTAATAGTGATGATGCTAACAGCTCTATTAATAATTTACGCAGTGACTACGAACGGCGTTTGGGTCAAAGTCCTTATGATTCGGAAGATATCACTTACAAGGATAAGGCCGATCAATTGGTGAAAATTTACAATGGCAACCCAGAGGCGCAGGTGACAAATGCGGTGGTTTATTCGCTGTTGCGATCGAGGGCAGTGCAAGAATTTAATGGGCATCGTTGGTTTGGGGTGCATCCACTGGTTGTAGATATTTTGGTGAAGCAAAAAGAAATTGCTAGGCCACAAATAGGAGGAGTACCTGGTGGAACAGAGTAGCAATAATCAATTAGGAAGTGTTATAGATATTCGTGATCGGTTGCTGCTTTGGGCTAATAGATCGATCAGCACTGATACCAATGAGGCGATCGGCTCTCTGATTAGAGCTGAGTTTTCTTCGGAGTTTTCACGACAGCGGGTAATGGCAGATCTGCGGGCTGTTTTGGCCGATCGATCTATTCCCTTTCATGAGTTAGTATTGCCAAGTCAGCAAGATCCGCTGGCTTTAACAGATTTACTGGTGGCAAAAATTGCCAGTTTACCAATAGGGGTCTTGTCGGTTACGGGTTTTGCGACTGCTTTTAATAGTCAGGTGCCTTTGGCTGAGGCGATGCGGGTATTAAATTTTAACCGCGATCGGATCGTGGCTAATTCGCTCTGTCAAATTTGGTGGATGACTCCGGTTTTTGCCCAAACAGCAATTTATGCGATGCCCGATATTACTAGTTGGTTTATTGCAAGG
>JAYUSV010000221.1:0-2174 GCA_043755495.1 Synechococcales cyanobacterium | reverse complement strand
CAATGATCTCATCAATCAATTTGCCGATCGCCGCTGGGTCAGATAGCGAAGTCATCCCCTTACTTTCCACCAAAGCTTGCACCGAACCACCCTTTGCTAGCAACTCCGGCAAAATCTCTTTGGCTATCTTGCCATTAATGGTTCCTTTCTCAATTAAGCTTACTAACTCAGCCAAATTTTCTGGTTTAAAGGGAATATCGTTAATGCTAATTTTTTGAGTTTTTAAATGAGAAGTAATATCGCCCATTACCCAGTTAGCAGCCTGTTTAGGATCGCCTCCAGCTTGAATTGACTGCTCTAGATATAGCGCCACATCCCGGTCGTCGGTCAAGACCCGCGCATCGTAAGGTGACAAGCCAAATTCAGTTTCGTAGCGCGTCCGCTTTTGAGCAGGTAGCTCTGGTAAACTGCCTTTCCAAGCAGTCAACCGTTCATTACCCACCACAATTGCAGTTAAATCTGGCTCCGGGAAATAGCGATAGTCGCTGGCACCTTCTTTAGTCCGCATACTAATGGTGCGCTGAGTACCTTCTTCCCACAGGCGAGTTTCTTGCAGAATGGTTTCTCCGGCTTCTACCGCCGCAATTTGCCGATCGATTTCGTAGTCGATCGCCTTGGCAATGGCACTAAAGGAGTTCATATTTTTGATCTCTACTTTTACGCCAAATTCTTCACGCCCCAACGGGCGCACCGAAATATTCACATCACAGCGCAGTGAACCTTCTTGCATGTTGCCATCGCCTACTCCTAAGTAACGAATAATGCGGCGCAGTTCTTGGGCATATTCAGCAGCCTCTAAGCCACTGCGTAAATCTGGCTCAGAAACTATTTCTACCAAAGGCACACCAGTGCGGTTGTAATCTACCAATGAATATGTAGAACCAGCTAGTCGATCGCTGCCAGCATGTACCAATTTACCGGCATCTTCTTCCATGTGCAGGCGAGTAATACCAATGCGCTTATGCACCGGCTGGCCTTCTTCGTTTAAAGGAGCAATTTCTAGCCAGCCATGTTCGCCGATCGGCAGGTCAGATTGGGTAATTTGATAATTCTTAGGTAGATCAGGATAAAAATATTGCTTGCGATCGAACTTGCTATAAGGTGCAATAGTGGCGTTCAAAGCTAGACCAGCTTTGACGGCAAACTCTAAGACTTTTTCATTGAGTACCGGCAACACTCCAGGCATCCCCAAACAAATTGGGCAGACGTTGTGATTGGGGTTCTGGCCAAATTCGGTAGAGCAATTGCAAAAAATTTTGGTGGCGGTGCTCAGTTGGCAATGGGTTTCAAGGCCAATGACTGCCTCATATTTGGTGCCGCTAGGAGATACTGTGACCATGTTAGAAAGCGCTGGAGAGACTGAATACATAGTATAGTCCATGTCTTGCCAGAACAGATCGTCGTCAGAGTGCGAAGAACAACCACCATGGAACAACACAAAGAAATTACGATTTCCGAATAATCAGCTCACATCTTTTCGGGCACCTGGGAACACGATATTTCTCAGAATCGATGGGCAAAATCGTGGCTAGTGATTGTCGCCCAAAAAGTCATCAAACCATAGCCTCACCTCTATTGATTGCCTGTGGTATCTGTAGAGTAAACACCGAACCACATCCATACTCGCTTTTTACGATAACATCACCACCCATCATCTTCGCAAACTCCCGAGTAATTGCCAGACCTAGTCCAGTACCACCATATTTACGAGTGGTTGAGCTATCAGCTTGAGAAAATGGCTGAAACAACTTAGCAATTTGCTCTGGTTTAATACCAATGCCTGTGTCGCTAACTTGAAAGCAAAACATGACTTCGGGCTTACCCTCTTCAGTCAGCCCCGGGAAAAACTCTTTAGTGATTTTGAGAGATAGTTGTCCGTTGTAAGTAAACTTACTAGCATTACTTAAAAGATTAAATAAACTTTGGCGAATCTTGGTCGAATCACCCCACATCAGCGTCAGATCATTTGGACAATCAAAAACAAGCTCATTATTATTTTTTTCACACAATGGCTGAATAGTATCAGTGATTTCTTGAATCAATTGTGAAATATTAATTGTTTCCAGATGCAGCTCCATTTTTCCAGATTCAATTTTAGATAGATCAAGTATATCGTTAATTAAACTCAAGAGATGTTTACCAGCTCCCTGAATTTTACTAAGATCTTGCACTAC
>JAYUSV010000220.1:0-2180 GCA_043755495.1 Synechococcales cyanobacterium | reverse complement strand
GACTGGTGGTGGGCACTCCATAATCGGTGTATAAATCCCCCCATTCCCAGTCTGGGTTCATGGGTGAACCACGAAAATAGCCGCCGTTAGCAGTCAGTTTGCTAATTTGCCGAATGCCTTTTTGTTGGAGCTGAGTTGCCAAATCTTGCAGTTGCACATTGGTAATAGTGGGATCTCCGCGGCCAACAATAGTGAGAGAGGGCTGCTGCGGATTGCTGTTAGGATCTTGATAAACAGAAGTACGTAAGCGGTATTGGCCACCTAAATGATTTAAGACAGCGGCAGTGGTCAAAAGCTTGTTACTAGAAGCCGGAATAAATAGACTATTGCCCTGATAGTTGGCCAACGGAATATTTGTTGCTAAGGGCTGGACATAATAGCCCCAGTGGTGGCGTTGCAGGTTGTAGCGGCTGGCGATCGAGTTTACCGTATTACTCAGGTTGGCTGGACAGATCGTTGGTTCGCTCTGAGCTATTGGGGAAGGAGATGATTTACTAGGAGCATTTTGGGCAAATGCCGGATTAGTCAGCAACAGGTGAGACGCGAACAGAATAGCTAAAGATTTTGGGATCATGCAAAACTAACGAGAAAATTCGATCAAGGGTATTGCTAATTCTGACATTCGATCGGGGTAAACTGTGAATTGTGAGACATAATTTGGCTTGACAATTTTTATTGATTGCAGGCGCACGGGTGCAAAATCATTTAGGATAACCACTGAGCCATTATTGCCAGCCATCACCTATAATTTTTTCTGTTCCCAGCTTGCCCGTATTCCACAACAGTAGCCACCCCCTCAGCATTTGTAGCTGCTAGCCAGTATGGTTCTTGATTCGCCCCCCATCAGAATATTATTGGTAGATGATGATCTAGTCGTGCGCGCCAAAATTGGCGAAGCATTGGTCTTAGATGGTTTTGAATTGATCTTGGCCGAGAACGGCAACGCAGGCATTAAGGCATATCTAGAGCATCACCCAGATATTGTATTGGTCGATGGGGTAATGCCAGATTTAGACGGTTTTGAATTCTGTGAAAAGCTCAAGGAGCTAGAATCTAATCGACTCACGCCGATTTTGATGATTACTTCTTTGGATGATGATGATTCGGTCGAAAAGGCTTTTGCGGCTGGAGCTAATGATTATATTACTAAGCCAGTAAACTTGGCGATCTTGCGCCAGCGGGTCAAAAATATGGTGCAGCAGTCGCAGCAGCTCAAAGACAAGTTTAAAATTGCCGAAGAACTGCAACAAGACAATCAAAACCTCAAAATCTTAGCGAATCTAGATAGTCTCACCAAACTCCATAACCGGCGTGGTTTTGAAGACTATTTACAGCAAGAATGGGAGCGAATGCAGCGAGTCTGCGCGCCACTTTCGATCATCATGTGTGACATCGATTTCTTCAAAAATTACAATGACACTTATGGCCATCCCGCAGGCGATCGATGTCTTATTAAGGTCAGCGCAGCCATGCGCAACGCCGTGCGCCGCAGCAGTGATCTGGTGGCCAGATACGGCGGTGAAGAATTTGTAGTAGTGTTGCCCAACACCGATGCCATGGGCGCAATCTATGTAGCCGAAAACATCCGATCGGCTGTCAAAGACTTACGAGTGCATCACAACACTTCGACTGTCGGTGAATTCGTGAGTATGAGCCTGGGAGTAGCCACCATGATTCCCACACCGGGCGTAGATATCTCCAAAGCGATCGATGCATCCGATCGGGCATTATACGAAGCCAAAGCTCAAGGCCGCGATCGAGTAGTAATGGCGATCGCCTAAGGTAACATGTTGAGGAGCATTGAATCTTATGAAATCCTGAACTGAAGGACGTATCTATGGAAATTGTCACTCTGACTGCTTTTCTGAGTCCATTTCTCCCGACTTTGTTAAGGCTGGGTGGCAAGGCGGTTGATAAGGCCACTGAATCGGCTGCGGGTAAGTTTGGGGATGCGGCTTTTGCGAAGGCTCAGGCTATTTGGGGGAGGTTGAGTCCGAAGGTGGAGGCAAAGGAAGCGGCGATCGATGTGGCCAATAGTCCTGATGATGAGGATTCGCTGGCTGCTTTGCGGGTGCAGTTGAAGAAGTTGTTGGAGCAGGATGAGGAGTTGATGAAGGCGATCGAGCAAATTTTTGCAGAGGATGCGATCGATGGCACTTCTGGTACCCAAATTGTGCAAA
>JAYUSV010000219.1:0-6282 GCA_043755495.1 Synechococcales cyanobacterium | reverse complement strand
AAATTTGAGACCCCTTAGATTTATGAAGAAAAATTAAGGATTCATCGCCCAAATGCTGAAAAGTCTTTTTTTGCCCACAGCTCCATAATTGACTGTGTTAGAATCGCCCAAGACAACTTTTAACTAAATTTTCTTTCTTCCTGATGGGCAATTTCGCCGCCACGAATTTAATCATTCGGCATTCCGCCAAATTCTGTCGCCAGTTGAGTAACTGGACGCTGGAGCTGGGGGATAGTGCGCTATTAGCTATTCATGAAGACTGGATAATACCAAGCGGGAAAAAACATAGGTGCTGTTGCTGCCTATGCTGCAAATAAACTGCGCAAGAATTAGTTCTGCGCGCGTCTGCTTCCCCCCCGCTAATCAAAATGTTTAGCGGGGGTCTTGTATATATGGGGGAACCTGAATGAAGCCAGCAATCTTAGACCATCGATCGGACGTTCTCCAAAACTCTGTGGTAGTCTTTTCAAATAACTATTTGCCGATGTCGCGGGTGAATATTCGCCGTGCTGTTACTCTGCTGGTCAGTGGCCGAGCAGAACCATTAGAGCTAGAGACTAATCTGTTTTGGCAGTTGCGTTCTCCCTCGGTGACGATCGAAGTTCCACACCATATTCGTTTGCGGGTTTCTACGGCAGAACGGCTATGGAAGGTGCCACCAGTAAGCCGGCGAGAGCTGCTGCGCCGTGATGGTCATAAATGCCAATACTGCGGAGCGGGCAAAGCTCTCACGATCGACCACGTTATTCCTCGCTCTAGAGGCGGTGGTCATACTTGGGATAACGTGGTAATTGCCTGTGAGCGCTGTAATGGCAAAAAGGGCGACAAATACCTAAATGAAACTGGTTTAACTCTAAAAACTAAGCCCAAAGCACCGATGCATCCAGCGGTAGCTTTCGCCGAAAGCTTCTGGCAAAATCGCCCGATGCCAGAATAGGCCACTTGCATAGCCTGGTTTGTATAGAAGCCAGGCTATTCTTGCAAATAGAACCTCGTCTGTCGTACTCGACTTTTACCATGTACTTTTCTATTAAGAAAAATACTCAATCTTCTGTATGAGCAAAACGATTGTACAGAAAATCTAAGGCTGAGTTACGCATTTCCACATATTGGCTACTGCTCATGATCGCCGATCGATCACGAGGTCTGGCAAACCCAATATCCATAACTTCCCCAATCTGGGCATTCGGGCCATTGGTCATCATCACCAACCGATCGGCCAAATACAAAGCCTCATCAATATCGTGGGTAATCATCAGCACCGTCACCTGCTGCTGCCGCCAAATCTCTAACAACTCATCTTGTAGTTCCTCCTTAGTAATAGCATCCAAAGCCCCAAACGGCTCATCCAAAATCAGCACCTGGGGCTGAATCGACAAAGCTCTGGCAATCGCCACCCGCTGCTTCATTCCTCCCGAAATTTGCCCAGGCCGCTTCTTGATCGCCTCCGTTAACCCGACCATCTTCAACCGATCCAGCACAATCGACTTCTTCTCTGCCGCCGACTTATCGGTATAGACTGCATCCACCGCCAAATAGACATTTTCGTACACCGTCAACCAAGGCAACAAACAATAGTTCTGAAACACCATCATTCGATCAGGGCCAGGTTCTGTAATTGGCCGATCTTGCAATAGCACCTGGCCACTAGAAGGCCGATTAAAACCCGAAACCATATTCACCAGCGTCGATTTACCACAGCCAGAGTGGCCAATAATGCAAACAAACTCTCCCTCTCGCACATCCAGACTGATATTATCCAGCACTGTCACTGGGCCATCGGCAGTAGGATAAATCTTAGAGACCTGATCGACCTTCAAAAACACTGGTTTTGGAGTGGGATCAGAAGTAACTGGCAAAGTAGCATAAGACATGTGTTCTAAAGTAGTCATTATTTAATTACTGAGTGCGTGCGAGTTTACGATTAGCGACTGAATTATCCAAATCTATTTCTTGGACAGTATAGTCGCGGCTAATAGTTTGTTGCTTGAGGTATTCCAAAGGTCGATCAGGGTCGAACACCAAACCATCAAACAATTGAAAAGCATCTCGATCGGGTTCAATTCCCACCTGACCAAGCTGACGAGAAGCTTCCAGAAAAATATCTACCCGCCGGACACGTTCTAATACTTCGATCCAATTCTTGGGAAAAGGTGTCATATTCCAACGAGCCAACTGTGACAAAATCCATAGCCCCTCTACTCGCCGGGGACAGTTGCTGTTGTCTAAATGGAACTGATGGAAGCGCGGCAGTACCTGGCCTGGGTCGGCAGCCGATCGAATATATGGCCCGGTCAAACTAGGTGTGAGCGCCAGTAAAGGCACATTTAAATAGTTCGGTTTACTGAGTATTTCAGCGATTTCTAAACGGTGACGTGGCTCATCACAAAATTCGCAGGCTTCTAGCAGCGCTTTCACCAAAGACAACATGGCTGCTGGATTCTGCCGCTGCCAGTCTTCACGTACTCCCAATACTTTTTCTGGATTACCCGCCCAGATTTCTAAGTCTGTTGCCACTACAAAGCCAACTCCTTCTACTACCGCTTTAGAACCCCAAGGCTCACCCACACAAAAGCCGTCAATTCGTCCTTTGCGTAGCTGCTCCACCATCGTTTGGGGTGGCAAAATCACTAAATCTACCTCCCGATCGGGGTCAATATTACCCGAGGCCAACCAGTAGCGCAGCATTAGGTTGTGCATAGAGCAATCGTGCACCACCCCAATCCGATAGCGGCGATCTTTATCCATCGCAATCACCGATTTCAATTCACTCAGGCTCTGAGCACCGCGCTCATAGAGTTCTTGGCTGAGGGTAATAGCATTACCATTGCGTGACAGGACTAATGCCGTAGAAATTGGCACCGAAGGCTGACCACCCATCCCAATGGTCATCGCCAAAGGCATCGCCGCCACCATCTGAGCAGCATCAAAACGTCGATCGGCTACACCCGATGCAATATCATCCCAGCTACTGGCTCTGTGCAGATTTACCGTCAAACCATGCTTCGCAAAAAAGCCTTTTTC
Source organism: Synechococcales cyanobacterium (assembly GCA_043755495.1). GTDB lineage: Bacteria > Cyanobacteriota > Cyanobacteriia > Cyanobacteriales > Chamaesiphonaceae > JAAFHZ01. Next base: position 3,258 of record JAYUSV010000219.1, on the reverse strand, counting down.
TTGGGCGATCGCCAGCGGCGCACAGTCGGTTAGGGGCATAAAGCCTAAATTCAAAGTAGTCTTGGGCAGTTGAGGCACAGTCACCAGCCCCGAAGTAGAAGTTTGGAGTTCGGCCTGCCGTTTTTTGGCACGTTTTTGCTGATTCAAAAATTCAATGATCTCTGCCCGCATGGGGTAATAGTTCGGGTGCTTGACTACCTGCATTCGCTGACGAGGCCGGGGCAAATTTACGGTCAAAATTTGACCAATATGGGAGGCTGGACCATTGGTGAGCATCACTACTCGATCGGATAACAACAGAGCTTCATCTACATCATGAGTCACCATCACCGCCGTTACTTTGCTCTCTTCGCAAATATGCATAAGCTGTTCTTGCAAACCGCCCCGGGTCAAAGCATCCAATGCTCCAAAAGGTTCATCGAGTAGCAACAATTTGGGACGGATCGAGAGAGCACGGGCGATTGCCACCCGTTGTTTCATTCCACCAGAAAGCTGAGCTGGACGCTTTTGGGCAGCAGGCCGCAGGTTTACTAAGTCAATGTGATGCTCAATAATTTCTCGCCGTTCATTGGCAGACTTGTTCCGATACACCTCATTCACTGCCAGGGCGATATTTTCTCTTACAGTCATCCAGGGCAACAGAGAATAGTTCTGGAACACCACCATTTTGTCTGGTCCAGGAGCCGTGATTTGCCTCCCTTCCAAAATCACCCCACCCTGGGAGGGTAAGTCTAGCCCCGCGATCATATTTAATAGGGTAGATTTACCACAGCCAGAGTGACCAATCAGCGAGACAAACTCTCCTTGTTTAATTTGCAAGTCAATATTTTCTAACGCGATATAGCGGCCACCATTGGCTAACGGAAAGACTTTATCGACGTGATCTACTTGTACAAACATAATGAATCCACCGACAATTGCGTATTTGTGTAATTAAATTATTTTGGTTCTTGAGCTACTACTCTAGAAGCTACAAAACCTACCAGCCGATCGAGTGCAAAGCCCACTAAGCCCACATAGACCAGACCAATGATAATTTGGCTCATCAAACTATTGGTGTAAGAATCAAAAATGAAAAAGCCAATTCCTACACCACCAATAATCATTTCTGCAGCAACGATCGCCAACCAAGATAGACCAATACCAATCCGCAACCCAGTGAAAATGTAGGGGAGGGCGGCGGGCAACAGGATCTTGGTGACGTAAGTGACTTTCGAGAGACGCAAAACTCGTTTGACGTTAATGTAGTCCTGGGGAATTTGCTGGACACCAACGATAGTGTTGATTAAAATTGGCCAGACGGCTGTAATGAAAATAACAAAAATTGCGGAGGGCTCATTGCTTTTAAAAATCACCTGAGATAGTGGCAACCAAGCCAGAGGCGGCACAGTGCGAAGAACTTGAAAGATCGGATCGATCGCCTTAAAAATCAGCTTATTGGAACCCACCAAAATTCCGACGCTCACCCCCACCACAGCAGCAAGAGAAAACCCCGAAACTACCCGTTGGAGGCTAGCTAGTACCTGCCAGCCCAAACCTTTATTGGTAAGGCCCTTATCAAAGAATGGATTGATGATGTAGGGATCAAATGTTTCTTTCCATACCTGCACTGGACCAGGTAAACCGATAGAGCCTTCTGGACAAAGAATTTGCCAAATAGCCAATAAAATAACTAGTGCAACCAAGGGCGGCAACACCGTACCCACCAGTTTGCCAAGCTGGGACGGCTTCAGCGGCAACGATTTTGGCTTGGGAATAGTAACAGTCATAATTACAAAATATCCAGGATGAATAGTTAATAAACTGCCGATCTCACGCCGAGACGTTTAGAGATCGACAGCGATAATTTAGAAGATCTGAGTTTAGGCAGCCTTAAATTTCAAGCCTTTCAAATACTCTTCGGGCTTGGCGGGGTCGAACTTAACACCATCAAAGAAAGTCTCTACACCGCGCGAATCACTAGCAGGAATCTCGGTTTCTTGCACTCCTGCCTGTTTAGCAGCCAGTTTCCAGATATCCGATCGATTCACTTTCTTTACCAGAGCCTTAATATCGGTAGTAGCAGGAATATAGCCCCAGCGAATATTTTCAGTCAGGAACCACAGATCATGACTTTGGTAAGGGTAAGAAGCATTGTCTGCCCAGAACTTCATGGCATTAGCAAAGCCCTTAATCGGTGGACGATCATCTCCGTAGTTTACGTCGCCTTGCAGTGGGCCTAAAATATCGGCGGGTGGCACTTTAAACCACTTGGCATCGGAGACAATTTTGACTAGCTCTTCTTTATTTTCGGGCTTATCACACCACTGCTGAGCTTCAATAACTGCCGCCGTCAGAGCTTGAGCAGCTTTCGGATGCTTTTCTACCCAGTCTGCCCGCATAGCGAAGGCTTTTTCGGGGTGATCTTTCCACAGCTCGCCAGTCACCAAAGCAATACTGCCAACTTTGTTATTGACCAATTGGTTGTTCCAAGGCTCGCCCACACAGAACATTTCCATGGTGCCAGCTTTCATGTTGGCAACCATTTGGGGTGGTGGTACCGGAATAATCGAAATATCTTTAGTGGGATCTACACCATTAGCTGCCAGCCAGTAGCGCATCCATAAGTCGTGAGTACCACCAGGAAAAGTAACTGCTGCTTTCAGGTCTGGTTTAGCGGCCTTGGCCTTGCCCATCACTTCCTTCAAGTTAGGACTCTTCAGGGCAATCTGGGCATCTTTATAATTGTTGGCAATCGAAATAGCCTGACCGTTGGTATTCAACCTGGCCAAAATATTCATAGGTAGCGGTTGCTTATTCTTGGTTTTACCCAAAGTTAAAAAGTAAGGCATTGGCGATAAAATATGCGCCCCATCAATTCCACCACCAGCAGAACCAACTTCTAAGTTACCCGATGTGACTGGCCAAGATGCCTGCTTAACAACTTCTACTTCGGTCATTCCATACTTTTTAAACAATCCCTTCTCTAAAGCAATAATCAATGGCGAAGAGTCGGTAAGAGCAATAAAGCCCAATCTGGCTTTATTGGTTTCTAAGCCATTGGTTGGTGCTTTCTCTGGATTGGCTGCTGCCGTTGTCGCTTTGGGGTCAGTACTCTGGTTGCTACAGGCATTGATCAAGATACTGCCCGCAGCGGCTGCTCCCACACTAGCGATAAATTTCCGACGTGTAAACTGACTCATTTTACCGTAAGTATTCAGGTCAGAAGAGATAGAGGGTGCTTTGATGGTGATAAGCTAGGAAGCGAAGGAGGACACA
>JAYUSV010000218.1:0-6310 GCA_043755495.1 Synechococcales cyanobacterium | reverse complement strand
TTGGCGTTGGGAATCAGCGCTTCTGCAAATGGACGGAATATAAGTCAACCCGGTAGAATTTCGGTTCTGTCGGATGCTATTCCGGTTGAAATTTGAAGTCCGCTCTCTACCGTAAGGTGAGAGTCGGGTAATTCACGCGTTAGGTCTATGTTTTGTCTGACAAGTTTGCTATCATAGAAGTAATGTATGTCTCTTAATTAGGACAATATGGCTTACAGCAACTTTACGATCGAAGAAGTAGAGCTTCAGTTTGACCTGCAGTTGCAGGCAGTCTCTTTTTTGCCTGTAGTTCCACCGGTTGCTGCCAGTGCGTTTCTCGATCACTATCTAGATCGTGGTTTGATCCTCACCAAACGCAATGCTTCGGAGAAAGCTCGTTCTGAATTTCTAATCGCTCCGATTTTGATGGAACTCGAAACTAGCTTAGTGGATAGTATCAGTCTGTTTTCTGGAGAAGACTTTACGGTTGATCGATCGATCGGACTTAATGGCATCTGTGATTTTTTGATCTCTCGTTCTCCTGGGCAGCTCACCATTAAAGCGCCAGTGATTGCGGTGGTGGAAGCCAAGAAGGGTGTGCTGAGAGATGGTTGGGGACAATGCATTGCCGAACTGGTTGCCGCCCAAAAGTTTAATCAACAAAGACACCAAGAAATTTCCTGCTGCTATGGCATTATTACGAATGGGCTACTATGGCAGTTTATTAAGCTTTCAGAGAAGATGGTTTCGATCGAACCCACCGAAATCCCTCTAAAACCCCTCGATCAACTGCTGGGCATCCTCACCTGGCTTGCTCAAAACTAAGGTGATTTTCAAGAATGAATCTTAAGTCTTAAGTCTTAAGTCTTAAATCCTCTACACTGGCTAACTGATTTTCTGTAGTTCCTTTTCTGGTACCGGCAGCAGTGGAATTGTAAAGTGAAACTTGCTGCCCTGATCTTTGCCATCAGAAGCCGCCCAAATTTGGCCACCCCAACTTAACACTGCCTGCTGACAAATTGCCAAACCCAAACCAGTGCCGCCAGTAGTCCGGCGCAACGCCCCTTCTTCTTGGTAAAAGCGTTCAAACACCACCTGTAACAAGTTCGGTTCAATGCCCCGACCATTATCAGAAATAATCACTTCCAGCATGATATTGTGGCTGACTGCTTGAATGGTGATTTGCCCTTGATTAGAAGTAAACTTGTAAGCATTGTCTAGCAGCTTACTCAGCACTTCTACCAACCACTCACCATCCAAGTTAACCGCTGGTAAATCTGGATCGATATCAATAATTACCTGAGGTTTATCAAGTTTTGGCATATCGCGGCGCTGGTTTTTCATGCCACTTACCGCCAAATCTACACATTCCCGCAGAGATAAATCCTCGGGATGCCACTGAAAACGCCCGCTTTCTAACTGCGAAAGCGTCAAAAAATCTTGGATTAGCTTACGCATCCGCTCGCTGTCGGTCAACGCCGTATTCAGCATTACCTGGCGCATATCCAAAGACATATCTGGTTCCGAAGACAGGCTTTCTAGGCAAATCTGAATCGTGGAAAGCGGCGTGCGCAGCTCATGACCAGTGATCGCCACCAAATTACCGCGAATTCGATCGAGTACCGCCATCTGTTCATTCAAATATTCCAAATGAGTATATGCTTCGGCCTGCATTAAGGCACTGCCCACATGGGTCGCCACTGCTTCTACTAAATTGATTTCTTCGGGTAGCCACTGATGATTGGTCGATTCGCAGTGATGCAGCTCCACGATTCCCAATAGCCGGTCTTGGGAAAGTACTGGCACCATTAAAATATTGCTGATTTGATACTTAGCAATTAGGTCAGCAGTGGTGGGAGAAAGACTATCGATCGCCGTCATGGTACTAGGAGCATGAGTCGCCACAATCTCACTCAACAGCGGATGCCGATCTAAATTCCAGCGTTTACCCATGAGGGCGGTGCAACCGGGCTGCCCCACATATTCATAGGCAATTTTGGTATCAGTGTCACCGCTTTGGTAACGATAGATCAAGCAGCGACTTGCCTGCATCGCTGCCCCAATTTCTTGTACCGCAATGTTCAAGATTTCATCGGGCTTAAGAGAACGACGCAAAGCGCTAGCAATCAGATTCACTAACCGCTCTCGGTTTTCTCGGGCAGCGATCGATCGATAGGCTTTAATCAACTTATACTGACCAGCCTGCAAATATGTCACCAACCTCTGCACAAAGGCATCAGCGCTGGTGGGTAGTATCTCGAACTGCGGCTCTTGCAGTTCTTTTAAAATCTGTTGAGTTTCTTTTTTTAGTTTGGGACGCTGCTTAGCCACCTTGGCCAACAAGATTTCGGCGGCATCCAGAGCCACCTGGCGATCGAATGTCCAAATTCCATCAAACCGCTGGGAGGACTCTAAACCAGTTTTTACCCAGTCACCTTCACGTTCTTGACAAATCAAACAGGCTGCTGATTGAGAACCAACTACTACTAGGTTCCACTGCTGCGCCAACTTATCAGTCGCTTTGAGTGGGATCAGATTATATTCAGTAACCGGCGGCTTATCATCCATTACCGCTAACACATAGATATGATCTGACTGACTGGCAATGCGTTGGTAGCGGTGAGATTCTTGCCGATAGAGCCGCTCTTCTTGAAAGGTAGCGATTACTAGGGGCTGTTCGTCACTGGCTAGCACCAAGTCTTCCATAGCCCGAGACAGTGCGGTTAAGGAAGATTTAAAATACAGATGAGGGCGCAGTTCTGGGTGCTGCACCAATAACTCTGTTAAAACAGAATCGGCTATGCTCATATTTCTGCCCCGTAAGGCACGGTTATTAGCTGTGTTCGATTGTATCTCAGTCGATCGCCAATTTTACCGACTGGGGGCGCTGTTCGTTGTGAAAAGTTACAGAAATATTTTTTGGCAACATATCTTAAAGAATTACCCAGCACCAAACTCATTTGCCAATCTGGCCACCATCAACTAAGCTGCAAAACATCAATGGAACCTTCCTGCTACTTATGGAAAAATTTCAGAAAACGACCTGGCAGTGGCAACTAGAGCAGATCCAACAGCGCATAGGCGAGTGGATTATGGCAAAACTGCAGCTTGGATCACCAAAACAGGTGTTACCAGACTGGCTGATCTCGGCCATCAGTTATCTACTGTGGTTTTTGCTATTTGTTGGATTAGCCTGGATCGCATATTTGATTGTAAATCGATACGGAAAACAAATCGGTTTTCGCCGTCGCCGCCCAAGTGAGCCAGAGCTGCAACCAGTTAAACAATATACCCTGGCCGAACTCCTCAACCAGGCTCAGCAGTTTCAGCAGCAGCAGAACTATGGCGAAGCTTGCCGATATCTATACTTGGCGATGTTACAAAGATTGAACGATGTTAATTTGGTGCCTCATCAAACCAGCCGCACCGATCGAGAGTATGCCAAAATCTTGGCTCATTTACCAGGCATGGCACCAGTCAGCAATCAAGGCAAACTACTGCTGCAAACCCACGAACAATTCCAATTTGCCGATCGCAGCATTACCGCAGCAGGCTTTGATAGCTGCCAGCAAGCTTACACCCAGCTTGCCAACCAGTTAGAAAAACAGGCAGGTCAGAACCCATGAAAAACTGGCAAAAATTTCTGCGGCAATATTGGCAAATGATCTCAACCGCAATAGCGATCGTAATTTTGATCACCATTATCAGCGCCATGAGCAGTGGCGGTCGGCTGAAGGGATCGAGTTATAGTTTAGAACCCCAAGGCTATGGTGCCTGGTATCAAAAAATGGTCGATAAGGGAGTGGCGATCGAGCGTTGGCGCAGGCCCGTGGCTAGAGTATTTGATGAATACCCCAGTGGAACTACATTGTTACAAATTAACAGTGAACTGGAAGAGTTCTCTTTGGATTCACCCAACAAAAAATGGATCGAAAATGGGAACACCCTGTTGGTATTAGGCGTAGACGCATTGTCTAACGACATTGAATTTAGCAAAAGCTTGGCTAGCCCCCAAGGCCAAGTGAGAATTGAAACCACTCGTCGCTTCCGAGTCACTGATAGCTCATCTTCATACTTCAAGCTGCCCACCATTCCCACCAGCATTGTTAGCGATGATCATGGTGCTGTAGTGTGGCAATCTTCGATCGGCAAAGGGAATTTAATTCTGGCTACCACACCATATTTAGCCGCCAATGCCTATCAAGACTCGACAGCTAACTATGAACTACTAACAGCATTAGCTGGTAATCGACAGCGCATTGTAGTAGACGAATACTTGCACGGCTACCGCGACTCCCACAAACCCGGATATCCAATCCTCTCTGGTGATCTACAGCAGTCTGATGGTGAGGGAGAAAATTTGATATCTTACTTTACCAAAACCCCTTTTTTAGTCGCATTTGTGAATATTTGCCTGGTGTTAGGAATTTTGGTGTGGCAGCAAAACCGCCGCTTTGGAGCAGTAATTATTCCCCAACCACCCCAAGTAGATAATAGTGTGGCCTATATTCAAGCTTTGGGCGGCATTTTACGCCAAGCCCAAAGCAGCGAATTTGTGCTGCAAAATATTGGCAAAGCCGAACAGCTTAAGCTGCAACAGCTTCTGGGGCTGGGCAACAAACAACTGGTCGATCGCCAGACCCTGACAGATGCTTGGCTGGCTCAAACCAAACTGCCTGCCACTGATCTACCAGTCATATTACAATTAGCCCCAAACCATCAACGGTTTACCGAAGCTGAATTACAACAGTGGCTGAGTAAACTCCAAGCCATGGGTGACAAGTTGCAGCGCCAATTACTATAAATTTTTGAATTTTTTATCATGACCCAGACCCACGAAATTTTTCAGGCCGTTGGCGCAGGCTTAAACAGCGTAGTATTTGGTCAACAAGACACCACTAACCAATTATTAATTGCCCTGTTGACCGGTGGCCACGTAATTTTAGAAGGTGTGCCCGGTACTGGTAAAACCCTGATGGCCAAGGTGCTATCTCAGCTAATCCAAGCCGATTTCCGGCGGGTGCAACTGACTCCCGATATTTTGCCCATGGATATTTTGGGCACCAATATTTTTGACCTGAAAACCCAAGAATTTATCCTCCGCAAGGGGCCAGTATTTACCCAGCTTTTACTGGCCGACGAAATCAACCGCACGCCTCCCAAAACCCAGGCCGCGCTGCTAGAAGCCATGGCCGAAGGTCAAGTCACTCTGGACGGGGAAAGCTTACAGCTATCAGATTTATTTTGGGTAATTGCCACCCAAAACTCCTTGGAGTTTGAAGGTACTTATCCTTTGCCCGAAGCCCAGCTCGATCGATTTCTCTTCAAGCTAATCATCGACTATCCACCCAGTAGCGCCGAACGAGAAATGCTCACTGCTTCACAGCAGCCACGCCAGAGTCGCCAGCAGCCAGTAGTAGACAAAGTGGCCACCGTCGCCGATTGCCTAGCTGCCCGTCAAGAAGTTCAAGCCATCAAAGCCAGCACCGCAATTATTGATTATTTGTTGGCACTAATTCAGCAGACCCGCAAACACCCAGACCTCAGCCTGGGTGCTTCGCCCCGTGCTGCTGTTGCTTGGTTGCAAGCCAGTAAAGCGGCTGCTTGGCTCGATCGACGAGATTTTGTCACCCCCGATGATTTGAAACTAGTAGCTCCCCCACTGCTGCGCCACCGGCTGATTTTACGCCCCGAAGCCCAGTTGGATGGTTTGCAAATCGATCAGGTAATTACCGGCTTGGTAAACCAAGTTGCTGTGCCCAGATGACCATTAATCAACTCTGGAGCTGGATTCCCAGTGGTCGTTTAGTTAGCCTGCTGGCGATCGGTGGCTTGGTGACAACCCTATTTGCGGCGCTCTTACCCAGCCAGATTCTGATTGCTTTGCTAGGCACTTTTGGTTGGTATGTATTGCTGATTTTGTTGGCGATCGTTGATGCTACCCGCGTAGGCAAACAGCAAATTCAAGTCAGCCGCGAAAAATTGGGCAAACTGTCGATCGGGCGTGATAACCCGATCAAAATTTTGGTCACAGCTCCGGCTGGCCAAAAAAATTACCAAAAATTTAGCTATCAAATTCGGGACTTTGCTCCTACTAATCTGCCGGGTAATCCCAGCACGATCGCAGGACAAATTGCTGCCAATGGCCAGCAAGAACACACCTATACCGTACATCCCTATCAACGGGGTGAATACGACTGGCAAGGCATCCAAGTACGGCAACTCAGTGCGTGGGGATTAGCGTGGCAGCAGTGGCGGGTAGATGCAGCTCAGCCGGTGGTGGTGTATCCCGATTTAATTGGTCTCAAAGCACTGTCTATTAAGCTCACCC
>JAYUSV010000217.1:0-2196 GCA_043755495.1 Synechococcales cyanobacterium | reverse complement strand
TCCGGTAGGCAAAACAATTAGGGTATCTTGCTGTTGCAAGATACTGCGAACAATTTCCCCCTGGGGTGGCCGAAAATCTGGGTATCCCCAAATCTTTTGAAGCTGGGCGCGAATATCTTGCTCGGAGACCTGCATGGAATTGGTGGAAAGACTGGTCAACCAATGTTATTCAGAGATTTACGGGCTGGTCATCGGTCAGGTGGCGCGACTACACCCAAAGTTTTCATCGTTCGCGCTTCGTCCTGGTGCTATCCAGGTTAAAGTTGGGCAATCTATGCCTATAAACATTAAGATGGCACTTCTTACTGAATTACCCCTAACCTTCTAGAGCAATGACCAAGCGGCAAATCGAGTTTCGCGATCGAAAACAGGATGTAGACCTGCAACAGTTGCAATCACTGTTCAACGCCCATGCCTTTTGGGCAAAAGATCGATCGATTGCTGATTTGCAGATCATGATTGAGCACAGTGACCCCACAATTTCTATGTGGGACAACCAAAAACTAATAGGCTTTGCTCGATCGACCTCCGATGGCATTTACCGGGCAATGATTTGGGACGTGGTAATTGACGAAACTTATCGCGGACTTGGTCTGGGTAGGCGGTTGGTGGATACTTTGATTCATCATCCTAAACAGACACGAGTAGAACGGGTTTATTTAACTACCAGCCACCAGCAAAATTTCTATGAACGTTTGGGTTTTGTGCGCAACGACACCGCTACGATGATTCTAGATCGCTGCTCGGCAATAGAAATGTTGCAAAGTACAGCGGTGGAATTTTAGATGTTACACACATGCCAGAACTCGCTGATTTGACTTATTTACCCTACATCGATGATCAGGGTCTAATTCCTGCTTTCCCGCCGCGTCAGGTAGGCGTTTTTGCAATTTTTGATGCCGAGAAGAATCTGCAATTTGTGGGCTATTCACGGGATATTTTTATTAGCCTCAAGCAGCATTTGGTTCGTCAGCCTCGGGCTTGTCAGTGGGTCAAGATTCATTTAATCGACAAGCCAAATCGCACCATTTTGGAAGAAATTGTGGCAGCTTGGACTGTGGGACAAAAGCCACCAGGAAATGGTGAGATGTCGCAGGATTGGCAGGAGTCGATCGACTGTCGGTATGCTATGACTGCCGAAGAAAACGCCCAATTCCCAGAACTAGAAGAGATCGCTCAAAGCAAGCTACTCAAACAAGTGGCGCGGCGAGTAGAGGCCACGATTATGGAAAAACTTCAAGCGCGGGGCTTACAAACCGAAATCCGCTTTAACCCCAAGACCAAAGAGCGAGGCTTGTTGGACATATGAGTTATTGGTTAATGAAATCAGAGCCAGATGTGTTTGGGATCGATCGATTGCAGCGCGAAAAAACCACCATCTGGGATGGGGTGAGAAACTATCAGGCACGGAATTTTTTGAAATCGATGCAGGTCGGCGATCGAGCATTCTTTTATCACTCCAACACCAACCTGCCAGGAATTGTTGGTTTAATGGAAATCACTGAGTCGATGGTGGTAGACCCTAGTCAGTTTGAAGAAGGTGATTACTTTGATGCCAAGGCTACGCTAGAGAATCCGCGCTGGCATACTGTGCGAGTGAAATATGTGCAAACCTTCGGTCAGGCTTTGTGCTTAAGTGAGCTGCGCTTAGCTTTTACTGCTGAGGAATTATTGGTGGTGAAGCGGGGAAATCGATTATCGGTGTTGCCGGTGCTAAATGAAGTGGCCGATCGAATTTTGCAGATGGCAGCTTAAGAATTGTAAATAAATTGCTAATTTTACTAGAAGTCAGTGAAAAACTAGCAAGTGGAGATCGCAAGCCTTTTAGTCACACCAACTCATGTTTAAGAAAATTTTGTTTCCGATTCATCACAGTCGTGAGGCTCAAACGGCCCTGAAAGTGGTAATAGATCTTGTCGAAGCTCATCACAGCGAACTGGTGCTGCTAGTCGTAGCCGATACTACCGTAGTTGATGCAGCTGTAGTGGGTGAAGAAGCTCATACTACCGAAAATCTCAGTGCGGTATTGGTGGCTGTCCAAGCTAAACTAGCCGAACATAGCATCACTGCTGAGGTTTTACAGCGAGAAGGTAAGCCTGCTTTCACCATTTGCGATGTGGCCGATGAAATTAATGCAGATTTAATTGCTATGGGCAGTCGGGGGCTAGATGACGAACATGCCAATGAAAGCGTTAC
>JAYUSV010000216.1:0-2197 GCA_043755495.1 Synechococcales cyanobacterium | reverse complement strand
ATTTATTTTTTGAATCTTCTACCCGCACGCGCAGCAGCTTTGAGCTAGCGGCTAAGCGCCTTTCGGCGGATGTGATGAACTTTGCTGCTGCTGCTTCTTCAATTACCAAAGGCGAGACAATTCTAGATACGGCCAAAACCTATTTGGCAATGGATACCGACTTGATGGTAGTGCGTCATCAGCATTCGGGGGTGCCCCAATTAATCGCTGCTGAAATGGATCGGTTGGGGGTGCAAGTAGGAGTGCTGAATGCCGGAGATGGCCAGCATGAGCATCCTTCTCAGGGACTATTAGATTTGTTTACGATCTGTGAAATATTAGATGCCAGCAAGCCGCGCAGTGAGCTGTTAGTAGGCAAAAAAGTTGCGATTGTAGGAGATATTTTGCACTCGCGGGTGGCTCGATCGAACATTTGGAGCCTTACGGCCTGCGGTGCTGAGGTGCATTTGGCTGCACCGCCTACTTTGTTGCCCAGGGAGTTTGCGGCTTTTTGTGAGGCAGACCCGCACCGCAAGCTGTTTATTCATTGGCAACTAGAACCAGCGATCGTCGATGCCGATTTTGTAATGACTTTGCGGCTGCAAAAAGAGCGGATGTCTGAGCATTTGCTGCCCAGCCTGCGAGAATATCATCAGGCGTTTGGTATTAACCGCGATCGGCTACAGCTCTGTAAACCTGAGGTGAAAGTAATGCACCCTGGCCCCACTAATCGCGGAGTGGAGATAACTTCGGATGTGATGGATGACCTGACGATGAGCTTAGTCAGTAAGCAGGTGCATAATGGCGTGGCCATTAGAATGGCGCTGCTGTATCTCATGGGTAACTTGAAAGACTGATCCTGATGGAACACAACTTTCTGACAATGCTGAATTAGATTCGATCACCTAGAATAATCCATCAATCAGCACGAATATTTTCCAAAGTAGGGAAATCGTTTGCCCAAGCACCTGATAGAGCATTTACTAACTCTATCCAATTCTTTGAATCATCCGCTGATTTGTTTAAGGGATTCGCTTTCAAATGCTTATCACGCACAAATTCAACAAATATGACGCCAAAATTAGCATTACAGAGATAAAGCAGAGAATTGATCCGGCGCTGTTTGCTGGGTGAATATCAACCTCTGATGGGTACTGCTTTGTTCTCTGAGTATGAAGCAGTGATGGAAAGGGAAGAAATTCTGGTCAGATGTTCCTTAGAACAATCTGATATCAACAGTTTGCTTGCCGCCTTCATGAGCGTTGCTGGGTGGACGAAAATCTACTATTCTTGGCGACCCAATCTTAGAGATGAAGACGACAACCATTTGATCGAGTTGGCGGTGGCTGGAAATGCCAAGGTTGTTGCGATCAACAATATTAAGGACTTTCGGTATCCTGAGCTGACATTCTCGGATATATCGATTTTAAAACCAGAGCAAATTATTAGGGGTTAATCACATGGCAACTTTAACTGTTCGGATACCAGATGATAAGCACCTTAGACTGAAGGAGCTTGCAGGGTATCAGTGTAAACAAGCTAATCGAGGAGCTTTCTACTGTTGCTTTGGTGGAGTTTGATACTCATATCCGGTTTAAGCTGGTTGCTGCGCGGGGTGATGTGGCTGAGGGTCTGAGAATTTTGGATAAATTAGATTCGATGCCGCGTTCGGTCTGAGGTTCATCAGACAACAAAGTTATTGGCTTTTCTTGGTCATTCAGTCTTTACGAGGAGGGTTATGCTTTCAGGTTTTCCAAAGATCAAGCAATTAATTTCATCATCAGAACCAGAGCTAAGTATGGAGAATTACTCAGACTTAGAGGATGATGCTATTACTGAGTCCCCATCTGATGTAATAACGGTTTGCGATCGCTCCCACATGACACACCAAGAGCATTACGAGTTCTGGATGAGTCTAGATCATTCTGCCGATCAACCGTCGAAAGAAGCAGTAATTCCAAATTCAGATTCCTGACAGTAAGCCAGGTTGATACTGGGGGACTAGCCCCCCAGCCCCCACAGCAGAGGGCGAAACGCCGCCCTCCACACCTCCCTACGTAAGGGTTGATCTTGCTGAGTTGCCGCGTTGTCTCTATTAATCAGGCCAAGTCATGCTAATTCCCGCAACTGCGCGACAACGCTGTTTGGTGATTCTGAATTTTGCGTACATAAATTTATTCTTCGTAATGATAGCGACATGAAAAAGGTAATCTTGCCA
>JAYUSV010000215.1:0-6327 GCA_043755495.1 Synechococcales cyanobacterium | reverse complement strand
TATGCCTCAAGGGAGTCAGTAGCGGCGCATTGATAACGCCTTTGAGAGTCCGAATATGGGCTGTTCAAGAATCCCCTTCCTTAGCTAATCAATCTGCTTGCAGATTGGAGGCATAGGCATGGGGAGTATCAATACCTCCAACATCTTATTAATCGAAGACGATGGCGCTCTGGCTGAGCGGATTTATGTGGATTTATTCAAAGCAGGCTACCAAGTAGCCATCGCGATCGATCTAGCTCAAGGTCGGGAATATTTGGCAAGCTCTGTGCCCCAGGCATTAGTAATCGATTCTCTCAAAGAGACGCTAGGCGAACGAGAGCTTGCTGGTCATACAGCGTTGACTTTTGTGCGCGAACTGCGTGATCGCGGCCAGACCCTGCCAATTATTTTGCTGTTAGACGGCGACCACTTGCTCGATCGACTTTCTTGCCTAGAATCGGGAGCCGACGATTATTTGGCAAAGCCCTACCAAGCCAGTGAGCTGTTAAAGCTGTTGGGGTATTATTTGCAAGCAGTACCAGTTGGCCACCAAAAGCTACTGTTTGCTGACTTAATGCTAGATCTAGATACTCGACATGCTGTGCGCGGACAGAGGTCGATCGAACTCACCGCTAAAGAATTTGAGCTGCTGCGCTACTTGATGGAACATCCCGGTGAAACCCTCACCCGTGAACAAATTTTAGAAAATGTTTGGGGTTATGAATCTGGCGGTGAATCTAATGTAATTGAAGTCTATGTGCGCTACTTGCGAATTAAGCTCCAAGGAGACGGCGAAAAGCGATTGATTCAAACTGTCCGTGGCTTAGGCTATGTACTGCGAGAAAACTAAGAATTTTGGCTCTCTTTATAGGCGGCATAAACTTCTTGGACGTTGTACCAGTTCAGGAAAATTCGGGCAACCTGCTCGGCTAACTGAGATTGATTGCGATCGATCAACCATTGAATCAACGGCTTGAGTGTCTTTTCATTCAACCTGCCACCCACCGATAACACACCCCACAGAATTTGATGCAACACCGTCATTTGGATCATCATCTTCACTTCGGTAGTTGGATGTTTTTGGTAAAAAACCACACCCATTCGACCGCGTTGGATTTCTTTTTCTACCAAGTTCGGCAGTTCTTCAGTCGAGAATTCTTTGTGATAGTGATAACCAAGCGCCTCAGGACATTTGATCAGCTTTAAACCCATTTTTTTGAGCCGAACTCCCATTTCGAGGTCTTCCCAGCCATATTGAGTAAATCGGGGGTCAAACAGACCGGCATCGATCAGCCAATGGCGAGGGATGGCTACGTTATTGGTTTCAAAATAAGCCGCCGAGAAATCGGTGATTTTAGCCTGTTCAGCAGTGGGATCGGCAAAGTTACAGGTAGCAATCAGGCGACCATAGGTAAATATTTGGTCAGAGCCAGCATCGATCGACTGCTTCAAGGCCGCTGCATGGATCTCTAAAAAGTTAGGCAGTACCACCACATCACTATCTACAAATACGATGACATCGCCTCTGGCCGAATTCACGCCTAGGTTTCGGGCGGCAGTGATGCCTGCATGATTTTGGCTGACTACCCGCACATGGGGAAATCGATCGGGGTTGGCCGCTAGCCACTCCACCGTGCCGTCGGTAGAGCCATCATCGACTACCAATAGTTCATATCGATCGGCGCTAGTGAGCTGCTGATTTTCTAGAGCTGTCAGGCACTTTTCTAAAATCGGCTGGCGGTTGTAGGTGGGGGTGATGACCGTAAGAAACATTGATAAGCCTCGAAAGTTGTCGAAGGTTGATCGGGCGATCGCATTTTAGCTTGAATTTTGCCCAAGCTGCATAGAGCCGCTTCAGTAATGCAGACTGTCAAGTTACCCCCAGCAATTACCAAAATATAGGGCATAAAACTAATAGTTTTATGCCCTAACCGCCAGTCAACTGTTGTCCGTCAAAATCCTTAGGCTTAGCGTTTCTTGGTGCTCAATACTTTGATTTTAGTTACCAAAGCGCTCTTGATTTTTTCGTAGTCAGTAGAAGTGCCGCTGTTGGGTTTAGGGAAAAAGTCCAAAGCACCTGCTTTCATGAGGCTATAGATATTTTCTATATCATTGGGATGAACAGCGTTGCTGATGACCAATACTGGTAAAGGGTTTTGAGCCATCAGCTTTTGAGTGAACTCTAAGCCATCCATAGTGGGCATTTGCAAATCAGTGCAAATAACATCGGGCTTGGTTTGTTGAATTACCCGTAAGCCTTCAGCGCCGTCGCGAGCGGTGCCAACTACATCGATTTCTGGGGAAGAATTGAGCAAACGCTCCAAAACTTCTAAAGCAACGATCGAATCTTCAACTAGTACTACTTTTACAGGGGTCATGGCTTGGTTTTTATGAGTGTTTTAAGGGTATTCAAAAGTAGAGACTGATCGAAGTCTCCTTTGGTCAGATAGGCAGATGCACCGGCCTGAAAACCGCGCTGACGATGTTCTTCTTTGGCGAGGGTTGTCACCAAAACGATTGGTAGATCTTGGTATGCGGTAATTTCCCGAATACTCTTGGTCATTTCTAGACCAGTCATATTAGGCATTTCCACATCTGAGACAATCGCATCAAAAGAGCCAGCCTGTAATTGGTTGAAGCCATCTAAACCGTCTACAGCCGCAGTAACAGCGTAACCAGCATCAGCCAGAATCCGTTGTACCTGTGTCCGAATCGGAATAGAGTCTTCGACTAGCAGAATATTAGGAGGTTGATATTCTGTAGTGAGTGACAGTCGGCGTTCAGAACTAACCAATTTGCCACCGGCAGCCACAAATAGATCTAATGGGTTAAGCACCATGCAGATTTCGCCGCTACCTAAAATGCTCGCACCAGAAATATTTGGGACATCTTTCAAGAGCTTGTTAAGTGCCTTTACTACAATTTGTTGTTGTTCGAGCAGCTCATCTACCAGTATGCCCAAGTACTCCCCATCGATCTTCATAAAGATACAGGGAATTTTTTGCTGGAGCTTGATCAAACCGGCGGTAGAATCAGGTGAGGCTAATGGTAACTCTAGTAAGTCGGCCAACCAAGCTACCGATACCCCCCGATCTTGCCAATGAACGGTGAGCTTGCCATCGAGACTGAAGATTTCTTGCCGATCGATAAACTGCATCGACTCGATCGCATCCAACGGCATCGCGTAGGGCAGTTTTTGTACCTGTACAATCAGCGCGTCTACTGTGGCCAAACTGTTGTTGAGTAGAATGCGGAAAGTACATCCCTGGCCAGGAATCGAATCAATTTTGACCGAACCCTTGATTTTTTCGATGTTGGTACGCACTACATCTAAGCCCACGCCCCGACCAGAAACTTCGGTAACAGTGGTACGAGTAGAGAAGCCCGCTGCAAAAATCAGCGATTGGACTTGCTCAGGAGTCATGCGATCTAGTTCGCTCTCATTGTACAAGCCGCGTCTAATAGCCGTTTGGCGAATAGCATGGAGATCTAAACCTCGACCATCATCCGAAATAATAATTTCGATTTGGTTGCCGCGCTGTACGCCCCGCAACAACAATTTAGAAATTGCTGGCTTTTCGCCTCGCTGCCGGGTCGGCTCTATACCGTGATCGATCGCGTTGCGTAAGAGGTGAGTAAGAGGGTCTTTGAGGGCTTCGATAATTTGCTTGTCGGCCAATACATCGCCACCTTCGATCGCAAAATCAATGTTTTTATCTTGTTGACGACCTAAATCGCGGACTAAGCGGGGGAATACACCAAAGACACTTTGTAGTGGCAACATTCTAATTTGGCGAATGCCACCTTCTAAATCGCTCGCTACCGAAGCTAAGCGAGTAGTGTCTTCTGCCGAAGCCACCTGCATATGACCCAGAATTTGACCAAACTGCTGTAGTTGATGATCGGCAGCAGCAAAACTAGAGCCTTGGAACCTCACCCAGTCATCCCATAAGCGAGTTAAGTTAATTAACTCTTCATGGCGTTGCAAAATTCGCAGCTTAGCTACAGCTAGCTCATCAGCTTGCATCATCAAGCGCTCTAGCTTGCTAGCTTCGACCCGAATAGTACTAATTTCAAATACTTCTTTGCTGTCATGAGGGTCGGCAGCAGTAACTTCGGGTAAGTCGGCAACTTGGACAGGCACGACAGGAGCTTTTTGATCTATTGCTGGCTTTGTGGCTGCCGATTCGGTCACAAAAGTGGCCAACATTTCTTGCAGATTTGGTAGATCGAGGTCGCCACTATCAGCAAAAGCCATGGCTACTGCGGCGGCAGTGGCAGCTTGTTCTTCTAAGGTTTGATCTTCAAATCCCGGAATGCCCGAGAGTGAATCTTCGTCGAAAGCTGAAATACCAGCGAAATCTAACGATAAATCGATTTCAGGAGTTGCTATTGGCAAGTTGCCCTGCTCAGAAATTTGGCCAGCAGGCGGTGACTCACTAACTGCGCCACTGGCTTTCACCATCGCGGCTACCACCTGAAACAGTTTGAGGCCAGCAGGTTGACCAGTGACTGCCTCGTGAGCAACTTTGCGCACGGCATCTAAACCTTGGTACAGACTATCGCAGATCGAGGGCGTGACTTCTAGTTTGCCCTGCTCGATCGACATCAAAATCTCTTCCATTTGATGCACGACGGTTTCGGCATCGACAACTCCCAACATGCGAGAGTCGCCTTTGAGCGAGTGAGCATCGCGCAGCAAAGCCTTCAACGGCGATCGATCTGTGGGCTGCCGCTCTAGTTGCAGCAAGCCAGTTTCGATCGAAGCGAGGTGTTCAGCGCTAGCGGCTTCGTATAAGCTGCGGAGTTCTTCATCATCAATAAACATATTGGCGGCCAGACGGTTTTAAATGTGAATTTGATGGTGTTAAACGATGCCTTGGAGCTGGTTGGTGGTGTTGACCAACTCGTTGGTTGCTTTTTTCACTTGAGCAACCCCGGAAGCGGTTTCTTGAGAACCTAAGTTGATGGCATTAATTGCCGCAACTGCTTGCTGTACTGTAATTGCCTGCCGCTTGGAGCTAGACGAAATTTCTTGAGTGTTGGCAAACACCTCGTTAATTGCTCGTTCAATACCGGCGAATGCTTCGGCAGTGTCGATCGCCAAGGTAATGCCTCGGGCCGCAGTTTTGGTTCCTTCGTCTGTCACCATTACCGTACTGTTAATCGAAGCTTGTACTTCCGAAATTAGGGTGTTGATTTTTTCTGCGGACTTTTTACTTTGGTCAGCTAGTTTTCGGACTTCACCCGCTACCACGGCGAATCCTTTCCCTTGTTCGCCAGCACGAGCCGCTTCTACCGCTGCGTTGAGTGAGAGCATGTTGGTTTGGTTTGCAATGTCGGCCACCAGGTCAGATACCGAGGCAATCTGAGTGGTCTGTTGGCTGAGCTGCATAATTTTTTCGGCGATCGCTTCTACTCTGGCGCTGAGGTCGGTAATACCTTCAATGGTACGAGTTACTGCTTCTGAACCAGTTTCAGAGAGCGTCAGTGCTTTTTGGGCTTCTGTTGCCGAGTTTTCTGCTCTCATTGCTGCCTGCATCGAGGCCGAACCCAATTCTTCAATTGTAGTGGTGGTGGATCGGACTGAATCGGCCTGCTCAGAAAGCTGAATCTCTTGCTGGGTAATAGTGGCAGCAATCTGCGCCGAAGACTTAGATACAATGCCAGTAGAGTCAGTCAAAGCTTTGGAGATACTTTGAATGATTAAGCCAATAAATGCTAATGCTAACAGGTTAATAAAAGCCGTACTTAAAGCCAACAAGCGCAAGTTTGCAACGTGTTCTTGGCCCTGGCCTTCTGCTGCGGCAGCCATTTTGTTTGCTTCTTCATAAAAGGCTTGGGATGCATTGGTTAGATCAGCTAGGAGTCGTGGATTGCTTTGGTATTCAACACCCATTGCCTGGAGTTTAGTAAAATCGACTTGTAATTTCTTGGCGGTGCTACTGATAGCTGTATTATCGTCTTTAACTAGAGTAGTTAGTAATTGATTGACAGTGCTGACTACTTCTTCGGTCTTACGACCAGAAACGGTTAGGGTGGCAAAACGTTGCGACCCCCCCCGCACTGCCCCTGCTTCGTTCAATGTTTTGGCATCGTTGGTCATTTGCCCCACCCCAGACTGAATAATGACGGTGCTGACAGCAGTTAGACCAACTAATCCGGCAACAGCAAATTTAAGGCGAGTAGTAATTTTCATGGATTTTTAGGTAGAAGATTTGGGTGTATGATTAGGCGATGTTTAAAAGCTGAGGTAGGTTGAGGACACTCAGCATGGTGTCGCGGTAAGGAGTGGTGCTCTCAATTAAACCGGTGCGGCTCTGCTGATTAGCCACCGGCACTGCTGCA
>JAYUSV010000214.1:0-6347 GCA_043755495.1 Synechococcales cyanobacterium | reverse complement strand
TCCAGCGGTTACGCTTGGTGGTCTGGAAACGCCCGCTTAATTAACCTTTCTGGCAAACTGCTGGGCGCACACGTTGCTCACGCTGGTTTGATTGTTTTTTGGGCAGGGGCTATGACCCTGTTTGAAGTGGCTCACTTCATTCCCGAAAAACCTATGTACGAGCAAGGTTTGATCTTGCTACCTCACTTGGCTAGCCAAGGTTGGGGTGTTGGTCCTGGCGGCGAAGTGATAGATATTTTCCCTTACTTCGTAGTTGGTGTACTGCACTTAATTTCTTCGGCAGTCTTGGGCGTGGGTGGTTTGTACCATGCACTTCGTGGGCCTGATACCTTAGAAGAGTATTCTTCTTTCTTCGGCTATGACTGGCGCGACAAAGACAAAATGACTAGTATTTTGGGCTTTCACTTGTGTATTTTGGGTGTAGGCGCTTTGTTGTTGGTAATCAAAGCTATGTTCGTTGGTGGCCTGTACGATACTTGGGCACCGGGTGGTGGTGATGTGCGCTTGGTTACTAACCCCACTATTAACCCTGTGATCATTTTTGGTTATCTACTAAAGGCTCCCTTCGGTGGCGAAGGCTGGATTATTAGTGTTAACAATCTGGAAGATATCGTCGGTGGCCACATTTGGGTCGGCTTTATCTGTATTGCTGGCGGTGTATGGCACATTTTGACAAAGCCTTTCGGCTGGGCGCGTCGCGCTTTGATCTGGTCTGGTGAAGCTTATCTTTCATACAGCTTAGGTGCTTTAGCTTTGATGGGCTTTGTCGCTTCGATCATGGTTTGGTACAACAACACAGCTTACCCTAGCGAATTCTTCGGCCCTACTGGTCCTGAAGCTTCTCAGGCTCAAGCGTTGACCTTCTTGGTACGCGACCAAAGACTGGGTGCAAACATTGCAACTGCTCAAGGTCCTACTGGTTTGGGTAAATACCTGATGCGTTCTCCTTCGGGCGAAATCATTTTTGGTGGTGAAACCATGCGCTTTTGGGATTTCCAAGGTCCTTGGTTGGAGCCTTTACGTGGTCCTAACGGTTTGGATTTGAACAAGGTGAAGAATGATATTCAGCCTTGGCAAGCTCGCCGCGCGGCAGAATACATGACTCATGCTCCTCTGGGTTCTCTGAACTCGGTGGGTGGAGTTATCACTGAGAGCAACGCTTTCAATTATGTATCTCCTCGCGCTTGGTTGGCGACTTCTCACTTCGTGTTTGCATTCTTCCTGTTTGTGGGTCACTTGTGGCACGCTGGTCGGGCAAGAGCTGCTGTTGCTGGTTTCCAGAACGGTATCGATCGCGAAACTGAAGCTGTACTTTCTATGGATGATCTAGATTAATTTCTAGTTCTGAAGTAGTTAATAAAAAGCAGGAGGGTTTAACCTCCTGCTTTTTTAGTGAGAATTTGGTGATTTAACGTTGATCGATTCTTTTTCAGAGACGCTCCGTGATCGACTTATAAGTCAAGCCATGCTCACCGGTATAGATCTGAGTGGGCCGAAAAATCCGGTTTTCATCAAGCTGTTCGCGCCAGTGCGCCAACCAACCTGCAACCCGGGCAATCGCAAACACCGGCGTAAACAGGTCATCAGGAATCCCGAGTTTGCGGTAGACCAAGCCAGAATAAAAGTCTACGTTGGGATAGATGCCCTTTTGGCCGTAGTATTCTTCCACAACTTTTTCTAGCTCTACGGCAATATCAAAGTATTTGTCATGGCCAAATTTCTCGAATAGCTCTTGGGCTAGCTCCTGCAAAATAATCGCCCGAGGATCTTTGACCTTATAGACTCGGTGGCCAAAGCCGACGATTTTTTTCTTTTCGGCCACGCATTTTTCTACATAGGGACGCACTCGATCGATCGTGCCAATTTCGGCCAACATCGACATGACATCTTCGTTTGCTCCCCCATGTAAGGGGCCAGCTAAGGTGCCCACTGCCGAGGCGATGACTGCATAAGGATCAGTGAGAGTCGAGGCTGTGACCATCGCCGAAAAAGTGGAGGCGTTGATCGTATGTTCGGCATGAAGAATTAGACAAACATCTAGCACTCTGGCTGATAACGGATCTGGTTCTCTTTCGGTGAGCATGTACAAAAAGTTGGCGGCATAACCCAGGTCGTCGCGGGGCAATACGGGGTCGTTGCCTTTGCGCATGAGTTGGAAAGCTGCTGCCATGGTGGGGATTTTGGCCAACAGGCGGGTGACGGCTTCCCAGATATAGGTAGGGTCGGCGAGGGCGCGGCGGGAATAAAACAAGCCTAGGGCGGCGGCGGAAGCTTGGAGGGCATCCATGGGATGGCCGGTTTCGGGGAAGCATTTCATCATGTCTTTGATGCGATACTTAATCCGCCGATGGGAGTATATTTCTTGTTCAAATTCGGCGAGTTCGGCGACACTGGGCAGTTTGCCCCAGATCAGCAGGTAGGAGGTTTCGACAAAGTTGCTTTGGTGGGCAAGTGCGTCGATCGAGATGCCGCGATATTCTAATATTCCTTCTTGGCCGTTGACGTAGCTAATGCTCGATTTGGCAACGGGTACGCCTTCTAGTCCGGGTTTGTAATCTTCAGCAGCCATTCTTTGTTCCTCTTCGAGATCACACTCTTTTTTTGCCGCTCATGCTTAAGCATTGCTGGCATTGCGGACATTTTACCAGATCCCCAGTCCGGCCTTGAAAGCCCAAGTTATGGAGGTGATAATTAGTTTTTGGGGCGATCAAGTTTAAAATTTTGGGTACTTTAAATCTGAACTGCTGGGTATTCTAAAGGTAGCAAAAGCCAAAGCACCGATCGATCGCCTTTGGCAACCGATCGATAATTCCTTAGAGTATTCCAGTGGTAAAAGATTCTCACCTTAGCCCAACTTCCATTGAGCAAAAACGTTGGCAAGACCTAGTTGCTGGCAGCGTGATTAGCTTTGAGGTTTTTTGCTGTCTGGTGTCTTTTACGACTAAAAGTCACTTCATGCTTTTTATTGGTGTGGGCGGCGCGATCGGGTTTGCTCTATTGTTTTTTAATCGGCAATTCCGAGAAAAATATCTGGGATATCAAGGCGATCACAGCCAGCCAGTTGTTACTACTGCGAAAGTTAAAAATACTCAGCCCCAAGTAGAACAATCTCTGCTGCTGTGGGCGATGGTGGTTTTGCTGGCTGTTACGGCTTTTATTGGTTTGGATTTAGCCACTCACGCAACTTTTAGTTTTCTAGCTATTCCTTTTGGTATTGCTGGCAGCCTTTGGAGCTATCGTCGCCGCCACTTAACCAAGCACCCCTTCACCTATCTAGTTTCTGCCCTGGCTATCTTTTTGATCTTGACCTGTTTGAGTAGTGCTTTTTGGGGACAAACGATCGAAAAAGCCAAGAATTTTTTGGGTTCTGATCAAGATTTAGTATTGCCTTTGGCCACAAGTTTTTTACTAGTAGCCGTGCAGTTAGCGCGGATGTGGTCGCTTTGTTACCAGCGCGGATTAGCTAGCAGCGTAGTAATCAGCAGCATGTTGATGGTGGGCACTGTTTTAATTGGCAACAATTTTGGCTTTTTGCCGGTACTGGCGCTGTTCATGGGGTTGCTGGTGCCTACTCTAATGCTGTTCTATCGATCGGCCATCAAGCTCAAACCGATCGGCCTCTCGATCATCCCCCGTCCCCAACAACTCACCGAGCGCCATGTACCCTGGCAACACCTAACCAAAATTGCTGCCGCCTCAGTTGTTTTGGGCTGTATGTTATCTTTGTTTGCTCCGCAACTACGCCTACCTGAGGTGTCTTGGGATTTTCCTGGAGTAGAGCAAATCGTAAAAAGTCTCCCAATTGAAACAGATCCAACTCTCTCTAATTCCAATAATTCTCCAATTGGTGGTGCAAGCCAAAGTAATACTGGAGTTGGCAAGGCTGGTAGCAAAACAAGCCAGGTAAATTCTGGGACTGGTGAACCAGGAACTAACATGGGTCAAGCTAGAATACCTAGGCAACAAAATGCAGGGTCAGGAACAGATCAGGCTAATGACTCAGAAATTATCGATGAAAGACTTGCTCGTCAAGCAATTCAGAATATTTTGGCTACTGCCGATCGACCTTTGAAAACCAAAGCAGAACGTAAAGCCTATATTCAAAAATATTTACAAGAGCATATTCAGTCTCCTGATTGTGGTTTTAATAATGCCAATTGTTTCAACAGTTCACAGGGCGATAAATTGCCTGATCTATTCCAAACTGGTTTAGCCCGCTGGAATCCCACAACACAAATTCTGCTACGCCCCTATTATTTGGCTCAGCAACAAGCTCCGCTCTCATTACTGCAACAGCTCACCAATCCTTGCCCTGTGGAGCAAAAAGATTGCTATAAGTATCGAGTCTTTCAGGCAAATAAACAAGAATCTATTCGCACTCAGAAACAGTTGCTAAGATCGATCAGTAGCAGCGATTTGACTGAAAATAATGTGGGTTCTGGATCCTCTGGCAGTTCTGGCGGGCAAAGCGGCAGTCAAAGTTCTGGATCCTCTAGCAGTTCTGATGGACAAAGCGGCGGTCAAGATTCTGGATCCTCTAGTAGTTCTGATGGACAAAATGGGATTAAAGATTCTGGAGCTGCTAGTGGCAAGAATGATGGTCAGCGGAATAGAGCTGCGGAACAAAAATCTCTCGATCGAGGCCAGAAAGTTACGCCTAGAAATGCCCCCAACCCTGATAGCGATCGAACCACCAATCTAACCTCAGATCAAACAAAACCTCAGCCAGAAAATAATGCCGATAAAAAATCTCCAGACCAGCCCCCAAAAACACCGCCAATCAATGCAGAGCAGTTTACAAATCTACTGCGGATTGCCGCAATTATTTTAATGCTGGTGGCTGGAGTGATCTGGTACTTACGGTTACAAAGTCGCCAAGAAAAAATCATTAAACGAAAGGAGCGCAAATTTAACCAGCTACCCACGATCGAGCGAATTTATTGGTTAATGTTAAAAGAGCTACGCACCAGTGGCAGCATTAAACATAGCAATGAAACCGAGTGGGAGTTTGCGTTATCTAAAACTCAACAGCTCAATCTTAACGAGTTAAAATACCCGGGCTTGTTAGGCAAGTTAATTACCGAGATTTCGGGTGATTATGTTGCTTGGCGCTATGGTAAAAAGCAACCTAATGACAGCAGCCTCAACCATAAATTCGAGCGTTTCCGCGAGTTGCACAGCGAGTTTTATGCCGCCGAGCAGGCTAAGCACAAAGCAGCATCAGGTATTGTCTCCCAGGCCAAAAATACCTTTACTCCTGTAAGGTAAGTATGGAAAGCTGCTTTCACCACATCACAAAATTTCTTATGTTGCAAAAAATGCGCATCTCAATCGGGATTTTTATTTTGCTCTCGATCGCTGTGGGGGCAATCTTTAAATCGATCGTCGAAGGCGCAAGCGGAGCTATCGTCGAAGGCGCAAGCGGAGCTATCGACCTAGATTTTTCGTCTGTCCAAGCTGCCGGTTCTAAACCAGCTGCCCCCAAACTGCAAGGTCTCATCCCTCTATATATTTATCCCCAAATAGTTAACGGGCGCAGTAACTGGCTGCCGTTGGTGGAAGCAGCGCGCAAAATTCCGGTGGTGGCAATTATTAATCCTAACAGTGGCCCTGGTGGCAAGCCTAATTCAGACTATGCTCAAGGCTTAAAATTATTACAACAAGGTGGAGTAAAAACCATTGGCTATGTAGCTACGAACTATGGCAAAAGGCCGATCGAGCAAGTTAAAACAGATATTGATTTATACAATACTCACTTCAATGTTCAGGGCATCTTTTTAGACGAGGGTGCTAGCAGTCCGCAGCAGCTCAACTACTACAGCGAAATTTACCGCTATATTAAAAGCAAAAAGAAGCTGCAACAGGTCATTGTGAATCCTGGTACACATATCGATGAAGCTTATTTGAGTAAGCCTGTGACCGATCATGCGGTGATTTTTGAGAATTTTGGCCGGGAATGGCCAACTTATCAACCTAGTACCTATGTGAATAAGTACGATCGCCAGCGTTTTGCGTTGATGTTGCATGGGGTGATCGATCGAGCTAAGATGCAGAGCTATATTGAGCTGGCGGTAAAGCGTAATATTGGCTATGTGTATATTACCAATGATGCTGATAGTAACCCCTGGGATAGCCTACCGAGCTATTGGTCAGCAGAAGTCGAGGCGATCCGCAGCCAGAATTTGGCAGTGCGTTGAAATGTTTTGCGCGGGTCTAACTGTAATCAGTTTATTTAGCCATTTGTTCCACCTAGAATTTGCCGCTACGAAGAAACCAAGCAATAATGCCACTAACTGATGCCGTAAATATAACTATGGCAAGTTGCTTCCAGTTCTTAAGCTCTCCAA
>JAYUSV010000213.1:0-2205 GCA_043755495.1 Synechococcales cyanobacterium | reverse complement strand
TGGCGCTGACTACCACCTTTATGACCTCGCCATTGGTAGAGTGGACTTACCCCAAAAAGCTTTTGCGCGAACAGCAGTTGGATCTAACAGCTCCGGTGATTACGGCGGCGACCGATTATCGGATTTTGGTACCAGTGGCCAATCCCAAAACTCAAAAAGGCTTAATTGAATTGGCTGTGGCGATCGCCTACAACCCAGAGGAAATGTCGATAGTCCATCCGTTGAGTTTGTTAGAACTAGAAGAAGACTATCTATATCAAAGCTCTCCGGCTGAAGTAGAAAGATTGTTGGCCAATCGCCGCCAAGAACTGCAAACTTTAGTAGGGACGATCGATCCCCTCTCGGCTCAGAATAAAATTCAGCCAATTGTCCAAATTGGTTTCGATGTAGCCAAAAAAACCGCCGACCTGGTGGTGCTCGATCGACCAGATTTAGTTTTGTTGGGTTGGCATCGATCGGCCTTTAGCCGCGATCGATTAGGTGGCCGGGTACGGCAGATTTTGGCTACTGCTGCTACTGATGTGGCTGTATTAGTGGACGGCAATCCGCCCAGCGAAACCACCCCAGGCACCACCGAGCGCCAATATCAAAAAATCTTGGTGCCCTATACTGCGAACACCCATGATGATCTGGCTTTAGAGCTGGCTTTACGCCTATTGTTTAATGACGATCAGCGATCTTTGCACGTTTTACAGCTTTTGCCTCTATCTTTGACAGTGAGCGAACTGAGCTACGAAATGAACCAATCGATCGCTGACTTGCCCGGAGATGTGCGGGGGCGCATTCACCTGGAAACAATCGCCAGCGAAAGCTTGATGGGAACTGTCATCACCGAGTCTCGTGATGCTGACTTGACTATTGCTGGCACCAGTCGCAATTGGGGTGTGCAGCGAAATACTCTAGGGCGTTATACCGATGAACTGGCGCTGCATTGCAATTCTCCCTTACTGATTGCTCGTCGCCATAGCCAACTCACTTCTCATTTGAGCTTTTTACGCCACAAAGCTCTGGCTTAGGCGATTTGGCGGAGTGGATAACCACTGCGCGATCCCCGTGCTCTTCCCATCCTGAAAAATTAGGTGTACCATCATCTACATATATAAAAATTCTTAAGAACACATCATGCAGCAATCTGTAGAGGAAAAGAACTTTACTGAAAAGGTTTTGCTCGCTTCACACCAGCACTTGGTGTTGTTAAACTTTGGTGCTCCTTGGTGCGGCTTGTGCAAAATCTTACAGCCGCTAATTAACCGGGCGATCCCCACTTGGGAAGACCAAATTGAGGTCTTAAATATCGATGCCGATGATAACTTGCGGTTGGCTAGCACTTACCGTATTCGCACCCTGCCGACACTGTTGTTGTTTGCCAATGGCGAAGTAGTACAGCGGTTCGATCGATTCAACAGTCGAGACGATCTGCAACACAGCTTAGATAGCATCATGGTTTCTCACCGTCGGATCTCAGCCTAGTCGGATCTCGGCTTAAGAATATTCTCTGCCTAAAGATTTGCAAACAAAGTATTTGATCTCCCCCCACTGAGCCAGAGCTTGATTATGATAGTGTGGATGCTGCGCTAAGCTAGTGTCCACTTGAATTTTCATAAGCGAGCCGATGGAAGCACTCTACACATATGCCTGGTTAATTCCAGTTCTGCCGCTCTTAGGAGCCATGCTGGTTGGCCTGGGGCTAATCTCTTTCAATAAATTTACCAATGGCCTCCGCCAGGTCAATGCTGTGGTGATCATCTCTTCGATCGGCGCAGCGATGTTCATGTCTATTGGACTACTCTGGAGCCAATTCCAAGGTCATCCTATTTATTTGTACTCTTTCGACTGGGCGGCGGCGGGCAGTTTCCATTTAAAGATGGGCTACACAATCGACCATCTCAATGCTCTGATGTTGGTCATTGTGACCACAGTGGCACTGTTGGTAATGATTTACACCGATGGCTACATGGCGCACGACAAAAGCTATGTGCGTTTTTATGCCTACTTGAGCTTGTTTAGCTCTTCGATGTTGGGGTTGGTGATCAGCCCCAATTTAGTGCAGGTCTATATTTTTTGGGAGTTGGTGGGGATGTGTTCCTACCTGCTGATCGGCTTTTGGTTCGATCGACCCTCGGCGGCTGATGCCTGCCAAAAAGCCTTTGTGACCAACCGAGTTGGTGACTTTGGTTTGCTGTTAGGAATGCTGGGACTGTATTG
>JAYUSV010000212.1:0-6360 GCA_043755495.1 Synechococcales cyanobacterium | reverse complement strand
GATCAAAGCTTGCGGCGGAGGAGGCGGAGGAGGCTGCGGTGAAAGATCCAGCAACCTTTATTGTGGGTAGTTCGATTAATATGACATTTACTGATTACCTCCAAACGCTCAGTTTTGGTGGTGTGTTGGCAGTACTAGTTGTCGTAGCAACCCTACCATTTTTATTCAAGAAAATCTGGAAAACTAAACTCTCCCACCCGGAGACGCTGCCCCTCCCCAAGATCGAGCATCCTCGAACGCTAGGATTAGGATTGGTAATTGTCTTGCTGGTGCTGGTTTTCTTTGTCGTTGGTGAAATGCTGCCCGTACCGATTTCGCCAACAACAGTAGCCTTATTAGGTGCCGTGCTGTGCTTATTACTTTCCTATCACAGCAAAATTGATTCCGTTCACAATATTTTGCGAGATGTGGACTGGAGTACATTGCTATTCTTTATGAGTATTTTTGTTCTAATTGGTGGATTACAATATACGGGAGTAGTTAGTAGTGCCTCCACCGTGTTGGCATTGATACTGGGGAAAAACATCGCATTGGGTTCGATTTTCCTCTTATTCTTTGTCGGACTGATTTCTAGCGTGGTGCCCAATATTCCCTTGGTAGTGGCAATGGTACCACTGCTAAAAGAATATTTAGTCAATGCTGGATTTGTCGGGGCGGAAATCCTCAATCCTGGTTCTACTACATCGCTACCGCCAGAGGTGCTACCGCTGTTCTATGCCATGATGTATGGAGCAACTTTAGGTGGTAACGGTACTCTGGTTGGTGCATCAGCGAATATCGTTGCAGCAGGCATCTCCGAGCAGCATGGTAGACCAATTTCGTTTCAACGATTTCTTTACTATGGGTTTCCAATAATGGGGCTGCAACTAATTGTATTGGCTGCCTATGTTAGTGTTGTCTTTTTGCGAAAATAAGCATCACACTTCGATCGCACTGTAAAATCGGTAATGACGGCAAAGTACAACCCCTTAAGGATGACTTTAAATTTTTTAATGGGATGATAGCCAGAAGTACTATATTTTTTTTGCATAGATAAATTTCCAAGATCGAGGTTAGTTAACAGATTGCTACTTTAGTGCTAGAATTATACCTAATTTGGTTGGAGCGATCCCATAAATCTTTGAAGTTGCCGACTTTCTAATTCTAATACCCGACGCGAAAAATCACGATCGCGATCGAGGAGATCGTCAAAGGCATCTACAGGGACTGCTAAAATTCTGGTAACATTGCTATCAGCGACAATAGTATTTTTGGATTCACTATGGGCTAATATTTCTAGTTCATCTAAAGTTTGCCCTGGATGAATCTGCTCTAGTCGTACTTCCTGATTTTCTGAATAGAAATGAATGTTTGCATCTCCTTCAATTAATAGCAGTAGATCTCTACAAGTGTCACCTGCTTCGGTAATAACTTCATTAATACTAAATGTTCTGACATCAGATCGATCGGCCAGAGTGATTAATGTCTCGCTATTCATGCGATGAAAGAAATCACTATTGGATAAATGTACCACTTTTTCTAGCAGTGGGAATACAATTAAATTTGGACAATGATTAGTTGCCGAGCAAATAATTTGAGCTGTTGCTTGCAATAGAGGTGAGTTTTGAACACTACAATACTCAAGGGCGATAGTTTGACCTCGATCGAGATCGAGATGAGCGATAATATAAAGACAGGCCGTTTGAATTAGGGGATTGCGATCCTCAAGGAAAGGGTCTAAAGATTTTAACATTGCGGAGACCGAGTAGTCTAACGAACATGTACTAAATCCTCCTTCTTGATGAGTTAGACTCTGTAAAATTCCTGGATTGAGACGATCTTGCCAGTATTCGGACTCCAAAAGTTCTAGCAAAATCGATGGTGCTAGTTTACCTAGTTCTTTGGCTAATTGAATCGATCTAGCATCGTCTTGAGTAGTTTCGAGTAGCCCCAAAAATGTGCGGATAATTAGTTCTTTTTTATGATGAATGCTATCCCGTAGTAGCATCAAAACTGCTTGATGCTCTCGCAAAATAGGTTGATGAAGTGCTCGATAACAGAAAATTAGATCTGGTAGTTGAGCTAGTAAAAATTCTGCTCGACGGAGACTACCAACTTCTGAAGAAATACCACTCAAAATCCAAGCTTCTTCTTGAGGATTGATCGAATATTTGCGACGCAAGGCACGAATTTCGGCTGAATCTCCCTCAATTGATGAATCGATAGTAGCACTACTGCTTTGTTGTTTTTGGAGCAGCATCAATCGCTCCAGAGATTTACGGTAGCCTGTTAAGCGAATTTGATTTTCTAAACTACGCTTGAGATCGGGATTGAGTAATTCTGGATCTTCGATGCCTAGTTCTTCTAATACTGCTCGATGTTCGTCAGCAGTGATGTCTAATTCATGACGCAACTGTTGCAAGACCTCTAAACTACTAGAATAATTAGCATAGCCTTCTTGTAATGCCTCACGGACGACACCTTTATAGGCTGTATGGCGTTTCTCTCGTGTAAATCCAGGCAAAACTTTGGCTAAAATGTAAACTTCATGAGTATTTAGATCGCTCAGAGTACGACCCTCAAAGAATTGAGAAATATTTAGGTTTAATTTTTCTAACTGCTTGCGAAAGCGGCTAACCAAATTTTCTCGTGAATACAGATCGAAGCTACGATGCCAGGTTTTGTAGACCCACAGAGTGCTGAGTAGTACTAAACTTAACTCATAAATAAATTGGCTCCAAATTGGCATCAGTTGGACTAAAGGACGACCACCAAAAATGAAGAAAAAATTGAATACTATAAATGTGCAAAGTGTAAAAATTCGATGTCTAATAACATCTGGTATGAGCTTGAGTCCGTGATCGCGGCTATAGACTTTCAGCCTGTTTTCAACCCATCTACCTAGCCCATACCCCAGCCCAGTAGAGATACCCAACGTCATTGGGACAGCTACTATTCTCGGAATATTGATTGTTTGCCCGAATAGATAAAATCCAGGGCTTAATAGTAACGATAATTGGTTGGTTTGCCGTGCCCATGCACCGGAAACATAATAATCCCAGCTACCTGCATATAGATAGTAATAGCAAAAATAGCCGACGACTAAACCTATATAGCCATAACGCATGAATGCTGTTTTAGGCTTATTTAAACTATCCCAATAGGATCTCTCAGAGTCGATATCGATACAAGAGTTTTGACAAGCAACACAAGCACTTTGCTCTGTTTTATCCGGTAGTATAGTCCGACACATGGACTGGGTAATCGATCTTTCGCTGGTATGTGCTTCGCTACTCAAAAGACCGCCAGGTTCGCTATAAATGCGTTGCACGGGAGCCATCGGACAGAAGTAGTTACACCAAGATTTCCCCCCATACAAGTAGCCGGCAGTAATAGCTGCGGCAATTGTAAATAACAACCATAAAACTAGGATCGATCGATCGGCATTAAAGAATAAAATTCGTCCGCATAATCCTACAAATAGCCAACCAAACTGTACCGAGGAATAATTTCTTCCCAACCAAGATTCAGACTTCACTTTCGCTAGTTCATAACGGACTTTTCCCGTGCTAGAGTTTTCGCGTTTAAGTTGTCTTTGCCAACCCAACGCACGGGGAATTTGTGATAAGAAAGATAGGGGACAAATTCGCCGCCAAACTTCATGTCCAAATACTAGCAGAATAAAGATTGCACCAGGCACAATTGCCCCCCAAAATAGGGTAGTGGCTAATGGATAGGGCTGTTCTACCAAACACTTACCTTGGACTGAAATACAGCTATCGCTAAGCCTCAAAGGACTCCAAGGATGATCTGGTGCTGTCAATCCTGGAGTCCAAGGATCGTAAAATAATGATGCAATTATTGCTAGCCATGCGATTGTGAGTATCCACCGAATCACATGCATTTGTCGCTCAGATAAATGTGAGAACATAAAAAAACCTTAGCTAAATTTAAGTTTTATTTTGGTGACTGTATCTACTAAATAATGAGGACTAAATGAGATCTAGAATTACTACAGTTATTATTCAAGTAGAGGGAATTCATGGATTTCCTCTACTTGAGGTTTCATCCTGTGCAGATCGATTGAGCTAGTGAGAATTACCACTGTATAAAAATTCGAGTGCGCGGTTGCGTAAATCGTAATAGCGAGGATCTTCGAGCATTTGTTCGCGATCTCGAGGACGCTCGAAGGGAATATCTAAAATTTCACCAATGCCAGCCGCTGGGCCTTCAGTCATCATCACTAAACGATCGGCAAGGAACAGACATTCATCGATGTCGTGAGTTACCATGAGCACTGTACAGCCAACTTCGCTAACGATTTCCGAAACTTCTACCTGCATTTCTTCCTTGGTAATGGCATCCAGCGCACCGAAAGGCTCATCTAGAATCAGGACTTCGGGACGTAAACAAAAAGCCCTGGCAATTGCTACGCGCTGACGCATCCCCCCAGATAATTGAGTGGGTTTTTTTTCCATTGCCTCGCCCAAACCAACCATTGTTAAAGTATCACGAACAATCCGATCTTTTTCCGATTTAGATTTGTTGGGATGGACTGAGTCCAATCCAAAATAGACATTATCATAGGCTGTCATCCACGGCATTAAAGAGTAGCTTTGAAAAACCATCATTCGATCGGGGCCAGGCTTGGTAATTAACTTACCATTCATGATGACCTGACCTTCGTTGGGTGTGGCAAACCCAGAAAGCGTATTTAGTAATGTCGATTTACCACACCCAGAGTGCCCGATGATGCAAATAAATTCACCTTGCTTGACAGTAAGATTGATATTCTGAATGACGACATTTAACCCTGCTCTAGAAGGATAAGATTTTGTAATATTTTCAAAGCAAATAAAATCCTGTTTGGCGTTTATTGATTTTCCCGATCGAGGTGCAGAACTAGTAGTAGTCATAGGATTTATTAATAATTAATAGTTGAGCTAATAGGGGGAATTCATGAATTGCCCCTACTAGCTTTGGGCTGGAGGATACTAATGAATTTCCGCGAGGGTGATATCGCGTTTGATTTCGAGATTGTTGAGATAGCGAATCGGATCTTCAGCATCGAAAGTGGTTCCATCGACGAGTTGAATCGAACCGCGACTGTAGGAAATCTCGGTCATTCCCAGTTCCCGCGCTGCCGTACTAAAGACCCCAACCCGACAGGTGTTTTCCAGTACCTCTACCCAGTTCCGTGGGAACGGCACATCACCCCACCGCGCCATCTCGACCATGTGCCAGAGATGTTCAGTGCGACTGGGACGATTGACCCCATCGCCGAAAAAGACGTGGTGAGCGACCGATTCGACCCCAGGCACGATATCGTTGGGACCGCCCAGATGAATGAAATCGATATTGGTACCGATATATTCTTTGCGGGCGAGGATGTGGCGAATTTCTTCGGCATTAGCAGGATCGGCGCAGTAGCGGCAAGCGTCTAAAAGTGCCTTATTCAGGGCAATAAAGGTATTAGGGAAGGCGGTTGCCCAATCTTGGCGACAGCCTAAAACTTTGCCAGGATGGCCGTTCCAGATATCGATATCGCGGGCGATGGTAAAGCCGATTCCTTCGGTTTCGGCGCGGAGGTTCCACGGATCGCCGACGCAAAAACCGTCGATCGTACTGTTTTTCAAATCTACGACCATTTGGGCGGGCGGAATTTGTTTCAAGTGTAACTCGCGATCGGGATCGATCCCTGCACTTGCCAGCCAATAACGTAGCAGCAGGTTGTGCATGGAGGAAGGGTGTACTACACCCATCCGGTGATATTCATTGGGGGTTTCGCGGATCGCTTCGCGGAAGTCTGCGAGGGTTTTGACCCCGCGTTGCTTAAATCTTTTAGCGAGGGTAATAGCGTTACCATTACGGCTGATGGTGAGGGAGCTAACTACGGGTGTGGCTTGACCACTACCACCGAGGGTAATCCATAGCGGCATTCCCGATGGCATGGCTGCCGCATCAATATAACCGCCGATCAATCCATCGACAACACCGCGCCAACTCGATTCTCGTACCAATGAAGCTTGCTCTAAACCATGTTTGACAAAGAAGCCTTTTTCTTTGGCAATAATCATCGGGGCGCACGCCGTTAAGGGCACGAAACCGAGTTGCAAGTTAACTTTTTCTAACCCGTGAGCGGCAACGTTTTGAACTTTCTGCGCCCGCATTTTTTTAACTTGCTTCTGCTGGTTGAGAAAGTAAATAATCTCCCTCCGAAGCTGATAGTAACTCGGATGTTTGACGGCTTCTAACCGCTTACGCGGACGGGGCAAATCGACCTCTAAAATCGAGCCAATTTTGGAAGCTGGGCCATTGGTAAGCATCACCACTCGATCGCTCATCAGTACGGCTTCATCGACTTCATGAGTCACCATCAAC